>NZ_JBIMLI010000002.1:25419-90058 GCF_051859755.1 Limnospira sp. | reverse complement strand
ACTACAGTCACAGCAAAACCCCCTGATGTTGGGTTCCACTACAGTCACAGCAAAACCCCCTGATGTTGGGTTCCACTACAGTCACAGCAAAACCCCCTGATGTTGGGTTCCACTGCGTTACACCCAACCTACTTAAAATAGATGGCTGTATCATGGCCTGAGTTCCTGGTATAATATTCGTCTACTGGTGATTAGATGGCACAAATCCCTGAGATTCCACGAGTCCCTTCCACTGAGCATTAGAAATCTGTCGATAGTAATGTAGTAATAGCGATCGCCCTGAGCCGAAATAAATTAAATTAACAATTATTCCCATTCAGCCATCAGCTCATCCCTCCCCAAATCGATAATTAATATGCCCCCTTTTTTATGAAAATAGTAGCTCTCCGAATTAAAAACTATCGCGCCTTTGAATCCTTAGAAATTAAAGATATTCCCCCCTTCTGCGTCATCATTGGAGCCAACGGCACCGGCAAATCAACCCTCTTCGATATCTTTGGATTTCTGCGTGATGCTCTCCAAAATAATATTCGGCAAGCCCTGCAAGTTAGAGGCGGATTTAACGAAGTAGTTACCAGAGGAAAAAGCCACGAAAATATTGAAATAGAATTAAAATTCCGCATGGAAATATCCAACACAGAACGCCTGGTTACCTATATTTTGATTGTCGTTCAAGAGAAAAGACGACCCATCATCTATCGAGAAATTCTCCGCTATAAACGTGGTGAACATGGTAAACCATTTCACTTTCTGGACTTTCAAAAAGGTCAGGGATATGCTATTATCAACGAAGAAGACTTTAGCCAACCTGATGAACACCTAAAACGGGAAGAACAAAAACTTGAATCCAGCGATATTTTAGCCATTAAAGGACTAGGACAATTTCAAAGATTCAAAGCCGCCAGTGCCTTCCGTTCACTTATCGAAAACTGGCACGTTTCCGATTTTCATATTAGCGAAGCCAGAGGCAGCAAGGATGCTATGCCGAACACCTCTCCCCCACAGGCGATAATATGGCAGTCGTTGCCCAATATATCTATCAAGAACACCCGGAAATATTTGACGAAATTATCCAGAGAATGCAGCAAAGAGTCCCAGGAATTTCTAAGGTAGAAGCTCAAGAAACGCCAGATGGTAGATTAATCCTTAAATTTCAAGACCAAGCCTTTAAAGATCCTTTTATCGATCGCTATGTTTCCGATGGAACCATGAAAATGTTTGCTTATCTAATCCTCCTGTTTGACCCTAAACCTCACCCTTTACTCTGTGTCGAAGAACCAGAAAATCAACTCTATCCGAGTCTTTTATATGAACTGGCTGAAGAATTTGCCAGCTATGCTGCTAGAGGCGGACAGGTCTTTGTATCTACCCACTCTCCAGACTTTCTCAATGCTGTTCCCCTGGACAGTATTTTCTGGCTCACCAAAGAACAAGGAATCACCAAAATCTCAAAAGCCAGCCAAGATAAAAGCCTGATTAATCTCGTCAACGCCGGAGACTTACCTGGGTATCTGTGGCGTGAAGGCTGGTTGACTAGCTAGTTACTAGGTTCTTTAGCGGAAATAGTTTCGAGGTGAGGAGATGGAATCGGAACTTCCTCGACGACAGGATGCTTATCGAGGGTGAGATCGGTTTGTTGAGAACCGGATAAACGTTTAAGTAGTTTAGGTTTAGGGTCATGGAGTAAGTAAATAATACGATCGCCTGCTTGCCAAGTTTCCGCCACTGGGACTACCATTAGCTGTTCTTGACGCAACAGTAATAGAGGGAGAAACTCCCCTGACCGAATCATCGCTTGTAAATGCGATCGCTGAAACTCCAGTCCCGGTTGTCTCAGCAAAGTTTCCCCCAACTTCACCTCACGGTCTTGGACATATTGACTCCACTGTTTAAGGGGAAACTCTGGAATAAAAGCCTGTTGTACCTTCTCTTTACCATTACTGTTAGCCGTTTTCTTTTGGGGTTCTTGGGGAAAAATCGCCAACACACGGGGAGGCTGGAACTCTTCCGCCGCCCGTTGTGCTAAAACTAGATTCACCTCACCATTGCTAGTCATAGCCAGGAAAGTCCCCATAGACTCAAGTCCCGCCTCTTCCAAGACATTAGGATCAAGGGCGCTACTCTGATAAACACGCAACCCTTCATCCTTAGCCTGTTCGCAAGCCTCTGGGTCAGTATCAATAATCACCACGGACTCATTGCGTTCTTGGAACATTTGTCCAATCAGGCGGCTGATAGGATTTGAACCGACAATTACGGCTCCGGTAGCTGTAGATGATGTAACTCTTAATAGTTGAGCCACATATTTAGCCGTTAGTCCTTGGGTGACAACAGTCATAATAATCGTCAGGAAAACCAAAGCCTTAATGGAGTCTCCCCCATTCATTCCCCGTTGAGTCAACAGAATCGCAAATAGGGAAGACACAGAGGCTGATACAATTCCCCTAGGTCCTATCCAAGCAATAAAAAACTTTTGTCGCCAGTTAAGTTTACTCGATAGGGTACAAATCAAAACGTTAATGGGACGGACAATAAACATCAGAGCGAGTACAGTTAACACACTCCCCCACCCCAAGGCGACAATACTTTCTAAAGACAGATCCGCGGCTAACAGAATAAACAGCACGGACACACATAACATGGTCAGTTGTCCCTTAAAGCGGCGCAGTTGACGCATTTCTGGAACCCCGACAGAACGCACCACCATACCGGCGACAACTGCAGTCATTAGCCCCGATTCACTACTGACCAATTCAGCAGCATCATAGAGTCCCCACAGAGCAGCTAAGACGACTAAACTGGTGAGATCCTCAGACATAAACTTAGCTTGTTTGAGACTCCACCCCATTAATGCACCACCGACGACCCCGATAGTGGCACCAATTCCTAGACGAGTGATTAATTCCCGGAACAACTCCACGGGGTCAGCACTACCACTGAGAACTACATTAAGCACTAAGACGGCGAGAATAGCACCAATGGGATCGATTAGCACTCCTTCCCCTTCCAAAATCGCGGCTACGGGTCGATCCACAGAAACCTGTTTGAGTAGGGGACCAACTACAGTAGGTCCGGTCACAACGACTAAGGACGCATACAGAAAGGCGATCGGCCAGGGAAATTCCCCTAGCCAATGAGCAGCCATACCACCACCGACCAAGGTGATCAATGTTCCGGCTGTTACTAAGTTACGGATACTTCCCGAAACAGCCCCTAAAGCTCTCAGTTCTAGACTTAATCCCCCTTCAAACAGAATTAGGGCTACCGAAAGGGAGACAATGACTTCTAAGCCATCGCCGAGTAAGTTGGGATGGACTAGCCCTAAAATATCATTGCCTACTAGGATACCGAATATCAGTAGAAAGACAATGGCAGGAACTTTCAGGTAGTCCGCTAAAACTTGAGCACCGATACCACTAATGATGGTTATGACCATCAGCATGGTGATCTCAAAGGATGTGTCCATAAGGGTTACTGTCGCACGCTCAAAATATCTTTCTTAACTTGATATCAGACCCGCCATGAAACAGAGGAGGATTCCATCTGCTCCAACAAATCAAAAATTGATTATTGTTGAACTTCTGGCGGGGTAACTACTTGGGGTAGATAGTGGGAACTGGGAACAGTGAGGTTAATCTTAACCTATCCTAGATTTGGCGATCGCCTTACCCCCTATATAGCAGTTTATCGAGAACTGGGTCTACGCCATAATCTGGCAAACTCTACCATGGTAGGGGCGGGAATTTGCGTTTGTAGCCATTCGATCGCCTCTTTTTGGGTAGCAGTCCCACTGTAGAATCTACAGACATCGAGTAACCGAATATCAACCACTACTTCCGGGGTGGCGTTCCATTTCTGCTCAAATTCCAGCAAGATAGTCGCTGGAATTTCCCGCTGTAACCACCGCAGAGCTTGATTTTGGTTCGGCAGATCCCGATAATAACGGCACACATCTATAATTCTAATCGACTGGGTTTGGGGAATAGCCTGATTTCTCCACAAACGCGCAAACTCTAATAAGGTCTCCGATGGGATTCTCTCCTGTAACCAGACTAAGGCTTTATCTTCCGTCGCAGAACCACGATAGATCCTACAGATATCAATTAGTTCTAAGGTTGGTGTCGGTGCGGGTGCGGGTGCGGGTGCGGGTGCGGGTTCCGGTGCGGGTTCCGGTGCGGGTTCCGGTGCGGGTTCCGGTGCGGGTGCGGGTGTCGGTTCTGGTGTCGGTTCGGCTTCTACCCTTGGTGGGACGAAGTTTTCCACTTGACCCATTAATGCAGTCCAGGTTTTTAAGCCAGCTACCCCATTTTTTTCTTTAATGCCTTTGTTATCCTGAAAACTGATGACAGCCCTTTCGGTTCCCGCGCCAAAAATGCCGTCAATTACTCCGGGTTCAAAGCCGCGTTTTTTCAGCATTGTCTGCATCAATTCTACTTTCGGTCCCCGTTCCCCTCTGCGGATACTCTCAAAGATGTTTATATCTACCCCGCCTCGGATACCATCAACTTGACCGCGATCTGTATATTGCCAAAATACCCAGGTTTTCCATTTTCCTGGTATGGCTGGTTTTTCGGCTTGGGTATAGTGGGCGATCCATAGGGGATATTCCGAAAAGCGATCGGTGTTCAGTTGTTGCCAAAATCCTGGATAGGTGTAAATTATCGGTTGATATCCGGTGGCTGCTTCGATCGCTTCTAGCCACACAGCAGCGCGATCGCATATTGTTTTGGAATCTAGCCCGTCCGTGGTTTCAATATCTAACACCGGGGGTAAATCTCCCGGTTCCAGGGGAACAGTTCTCAGGAAGTTATCGATTTGTCCTTGAATATTGCTGGCCGGCCTAAAAAAGTGATATGCTCCCCTAATTAAGCCGTTGGCTTTGGTTGCTTTCCAATAGGGAGCAAAAACATCCGCCACAAAGGTGGCTCCCTCCGTTGATTTAATTACAGCAAACTCCATACCGGAATTAGCCACTGCTTTCCAGTCAACGTTGGGTTGGTAGTCTGAAACATCTATACCGCGTATACTCATGGGTTTGACATTTAACAATAATATTTTGATCGGGTATTGGCGAAAATTCGGATCAGCTCATCAAATCGCTATCGGGCCAGTAAATTTAGCCATTGACTCCAGTTTCGCACTTTGACTATCATACTTCTGAGTTCCGTTGATTAACAGTTATGTTAGCCGATCGCTATTTTTTCCGCCGTCCAGTGGCGATCGCTTGATGTATAAACTTTAATATCCCCTAATCCAGCTTGGTTTACCATCTCCTGCACTTCTTCTAAGGTAAATGCCGCCTGTAGGGAATCTCGGAATAGTTGTTTTTGATGCTGGTTACAGTCCCCTGCATATTCCTCTACTAGGCGATCGCGATCGGCTTCATTTTGCGGTCGCTGTAAGTCCCGCAGGAAAATCCCTCCCCCCGGTTTTAATACTCGTTTTACCTCACACAAAAAAGGTAAAGGGTCCCCTAGATGATGCACTATACTATTGGAAATTACTAAATCAAACTGACCGTCAATATATGGCAACTTTTTGGCATCCACTAAGGCTAATTCCACTTGATTACTCACTGCCGCAGCCTTGATATTACTCTCCCCTATTTTCAGCATATTTTCGGATAAGTCAATCCCGATAATTTGCCATCCTGGCTTGTGTTGGGCTATCAAAATCGGGATGCGCGCTGTTCCCGTTCCCGCATCTAATACCATCCCTTTCGATTTGGGTAAAACGGCGATCGCCTGTTCCGCAAAAGCTCTATTCACCTCTACAAAGTCCATAGAGTCATACTCTACAGCCTCCGACCAACTATCCATTACTTCCGGTTCTAACACTCGTTTCATTTAGATTCCTTTACCCATAAACTTTGACAAAAAATCATTTATTAACCTTAAATTATTATTGATGAATTATTGATTGTCAAGTCCTGAACCCTCCTCGGATGATTTTAGGAAACTTGCCTTAAACAAAGTCCTGATGGTTTATAATGAAAGATTGTATAATTTCCCCCTACCATATTGAAAATGGTTGAAAATTTAGTGATTATCGGTTCTGGTCCCGCTGGATACACTGCCGCTATCTATGCAGGACGCGCTAACCTCAAACCCATTGTATTTGAAGGATATCATAAGGGTGGGGTTCCCGGTGGACAATTAATGACCACCACAGAAGTAGAAAACTTCCCCGGTTTTCCTGATGGTATCACCGGACCGCAATTAATGGATCGCATGAAAGCACAAGCCGCGCGCTGGGGGGCTGAATTAATTACCGAAGACGTGATTAAAGTGGATCTCAGTCAAAGACCCTTTACCCTCACTTCCCCAGAGCGGGAAATCTCTACCCATAGTATTATTATTGCTACGGGAGCTACTGCTAAACGCCTAAACCTACCAGGGGAAGAAATTTTCTGGAGTAATGGCATTTCCGCCTGTGCTATTTGTGATGGCGCTAGTCCCCTATTTAAAGGAGTGGAATTAGCCGTTATCGGTGGCGGCGACTCAGCCGCAGAGGAAGCGGTTTATTTAACTAAATATGGCAGTCATGTACATCTTTTGGTGCGTCGAGATGAGTTGCGTGCTAGTAAAGCTATGCAGCAGCGGGTTTTACAAAACCCCCAAATAACCGTTCATTGGAATACCCAGGCATTTAAAGTATTTGGCAATGGTAAACTTGGGGGAATTGTCGTCAAAAATAATCGCACCAACCAGGAAAGTGAATTGCGGGTTAATGGTTTATTTTATGCCATTGGTCATACTCCCAACACTGATATTTTTGAGGGACAGTTAGAACTGGATGCTGTCGGTTATATTGTCACTAAAAATAATGGCGTAGAAACCAGCGTTGAGGGTGTTTATGCCGTTGGAGATGTTCAAGATCATGAATTTCGTCAAGCGGTGACAGCGGCGGGTAGTGGCTGCATGGGGGCGATGTTGGCAGAACGATGGTTATCCTCTCATAATTTGGCTCGGGAATTTGCACAAACTCAATCATCATCAGAGACAACAGCCACTCACCCAGAAACTGAGGCCGCAGACACTGAGGAAACTTACGATATCAATAAAACTAAGCATAAAGGAAGTTATGCCCTGCGGAAACTCTACCATGAGAGCGATCGCCTAATTATGGTTAAATATGTATCCCCCACCTGCGGCCCCTGTCACAGCCTCAAACCGATTTTAAATAAATTGGTCGATGAGTTTGATGGTGAAATCCACTTTGTCGAAATTGATATAGAACAGGACCCGGAAATTGCACAAAATGCCGGAGTGATGGGAACTCCAACTATTCAGTTTTTTAAACATAAGGAGTTAGTCAGAGAAATGAAGGGGGTTAAACAAAAAAGTCAGTATCGAGATGTCATTCAAAGTAATTTATAGTTATCCTTTCGGTATGTTAGCTGTTAACTGAACAATGACTTCCACTAAATCTCGATTGGCTCGATTTTGGACCCGCGCGGGTTCCCCTAGTGTTTCCAGTTGGATGATGACAATTGGTTTTGTGATCACAACTGTTTTTGTGGCGATCGCTATTTTCTCCCCAGTATTAGAAAGTTGGGGATGGATACAGAGTCCCACCGAATTTCTCGCCAACCCCATTCATCAACCCCCCGGACTCAAGCACTGGTTTGGAACCAATCGCCAGGGGTATGATATCTTTTCTCGTACCCTATTCGGCACTCAAGCAGCCTGGAAGGTGGTACTGTTAGCAACAGTATTAAGTTTATGTATCGGCGTTCCTCTGGGGCTTCTGAGTGGCTATCAGGGCGGGAAAATAGATCGTTGCTTGTTGTTTTTGATGGATACCATCTACACCTTACCGGGACTGCTGCTATCCATTACCTTAGCCTTTGTCGTTGGTCGTGGGGTGTTTAATGCAGCCTTAGCCCTTAGTATTGCCTATATCCCCCAGTATTATCGGGTAGTTCGTAACCATACCACCAGCGTCAAAACCGAATTATTTGTCGAAGCCGCCCAAGCCATGGGGGCTGATACTTGGACAGTGCTTTCTCGCTACCTGTTCTTAAATGTAATTCAGAGTGTCCCGGTTTTGTTAACTCTGAATGCAGCCGATGCGATCCTGATTTTAGGAGGATTAGGATTTTTAGGCTTAGGGCTACCACCAGAAACTCCTGAATGGGGCCATGATTTACGCCTAGCCTTAGAAGCGCTTCCCACTGGGATTTGGTGGAGTACATTGTTTCCCGGATTAGCCCTTACCATCATGGTAGTGGGGCTATCTTTGTTAGGAGAGGGAATTAGTGAGTGGATAAATCCTAAGACCCGAAATCAAAGTTAAACCCAGAAAATGATTAATAAATCAACAATTGACCACCAAATATTAAGAGATGACAGCAAAAACTTAATGTGATTTAACATTTTATGGGATTCCATTTTTTCAAATTTGAGCTACCTTAACAGAAAAGGCTGACGCAATCTGAGAACTCAATGATCACGTTTACCGTGGAAGTCTTTATTGAACTGGAGTTCTCCGATTCGTCTGGTTTCAGTTTTTTGAGCAGATCCCTTGGCTCAAGACCAAACCCAGCAACTTAGCCTCTATATGATGCAAGTTGGCATTAGTCCTGTGAAAGCGGGAAAACTGAGGATATCCTGTATTCGACAACCCAGTTGGCCGGTTTGAGAATACCCAGTCTTGAAAATTCTCTATTGAGGACAGACCAAGGGATTGAGACCTGAAGTAGCGCCAGCTATGGAATCACCGAGATGGTGCTGACCAGATATGTATTTCAATTCTGAATTAAACTCCTCGAAGTTTCTCCGCGAGGTTTGGGATGAAAATTAAAATAGGATTGCTCAATTAACCTAACCCCCATAGTCTCTTATATGGGCTAACATAGATTGGGAAAGCGATTCATAAATCACTTAATGAATTGTACCTACCATACTTATTGTGTTCCTTGACACGCTAGGGGTAGGGTAAGCCAGAATGAATCGATGGCAGTAGTAGTCAAACTCCCTTGGTCTCCAATGCTGTTGCTAATGGGACTGAGTTGGCTGTTGTAGTTCACCCGGTCAGGGCCGACCCTGGTCAATGAAACCTGAGATATTTTATCTATATGGTTTGAACAACTTTTGTCACCCCTAGCTGATTGGCTGTGTCGGAATTAAATCATCAATAGTTTATGATGATCAAGCCGATGTTACAGTCAGACCCAGTGGGTAATTGGCTAAACTGTCATAAGACAGATATATTCTGTCTCTCGTGATGGATTCTTGAATTGAGGAGCATGAGGAACGCGGCATGATCCAAATAAAAGACGGACTCGCAACCACCATTGAGCCTGAAATGGAAACAATTGAATTATCTGACCCGAAATCTGATCCAGATTTAGTTGAAAATTTGTTTGAACATGGAGAATCTCTCCAACAAGAATTAGAGGAGTCTCAATCTGAAACAGAACTAGCTAAGGCTGGGAGTGCCGGGAAATCTCGGCGACGTGCCCAGACAAAAAAAAAGCACTATACAGAAGATTCGATTCGACTGTATCTTCAGGAAATTGGTCGGATTCGCTTACTGCGAGCCGATGAGGAAATTGAACTGGCTCGTAAAATTGCCGATTTGCTGGAGTTGGAGCGAATACGAGAAAAGCTAATAGAGCATTATCATCGCGAACCTAACGAAAAGGAATGGGCAAATGCGGTTGATATGAGGCTACCAGAATTCCGCCGTCGCCTATTTCTGGGCAGACGAGCTAAGGATAAAATGGTTCAGTCTAACTTGAGGTTGGTGGTTTCCATTGCTAAAAAGTACATGAATCGGGGTTTGTCGTTTCAAGACTTAATTCAAGAGGGAAGCCTAGGGTTAATCCGGGCGGCGGAAAAATTCGATCACGAGAAAGGCTATAAGTTCAGTACCTATGCGACTTGGTGGATTCGTCAGGCTATTACTCGGGCGATCGCTGATCAGTCTCGGACGATAAGACTTCCAGTTCACCTGTATGAAACTATCTCTCGGATCAAAAAGACTACTAAACTCCTATCTCAGGAAATGGGTCGTAAACCGACGGAGGAAGAAATCGCTACCCGGATGGAAATGACCATCGAGAAGTTAAGATTTATTGCGAAATCCGCTCAACTACCTATTTCTCTGGAAACTCCCATTGGTAAAGAAGAAGATTCTCGCTTGGGAGACTTTATTGAGTCTGATGGAGAAACCCCAGAAGATCAGGTTTCTAAGAATTTGCTACGGGAAGACCTCGAAAGTGTATTAGATACTCTCAGCCCCAGGGAACGAGATGTTTTGCGACTACGCTATGGACTCGATGACGGACGGATGAAAACCCTAGAAGAAATAGGGCAGATATTCAACGTGACTCGGGAGCGCATTCGCCAGATAGAAGCTAAGGCTTTACGAAAGTTACGTCACCCCAACCGCAATAGTATTCTCAAAGAGTATATTCGCTAGGGGATACCTACAGCCTGAACCATAATTTGGTCTTATATCACCCAGAGAACAGCTTTCTGGGTGTTCTTTTAGTTTTGTAAGTAAGATGAAGAAAAATTAAATTTGTCGGGAATTAGAGCCGGATGTTTTCTCATAAATTTTAAGTTATTTAAATAAAGTTATAGATTTGTGTAAACAGTTGGCTGAAGGGGAAATTAATTGATAATAGATGGTTTTTCAGAGGTAGGATGATTAGATGTAAACATTTAATTTTATGAAAAACATCAATTTGTTATGGGAATCGCCACCATCAACCCAGCCACGGGAGAAGTGGTCAAAACCTTTGAATCCCTGACTGACTCGGAGATAGAAGCCTGTCTGGAATCAGCAGAGCAAGCCTTTACCCGTTACCGCTATCTGCCTTTTGACAAAAAAGCTGAATGGATGAACCGAGCGGCGGAGATTTTGGAGCGAGATGCACAGAGATTTGCTCAAATCATGACATTGGAGATGGGAAAACCTATCAAAGATGCGATCGCCGAAGCGAAAAAAAGCGCCTTGGTTTGTCGGTTTTATGGGGAAAACGCGCCTCAGTTTCTGGCTGATGTTCCGGCTGCCAGTGATGCGACTCGGAGTTTCGTGCGCTATCAACCCCTAGGAGCCATTTTAGCGGTCATGCCTTGGAATTTCCCATTTTGGCAGGTGTTCCGCTTTGCGGCTCCGGCTTTAATGGCGGGAAATGTGGGGTTGCTCAAACACGCCTCTAACGTGCCTCAATGTGCTTTAGCTATTGCCGAAATCTTCAAAGCGGCTGGGTTTCCCCCTGGAGTTTTCCAAACCCTCCTAGTGGGAGCAGACAAAGTAGCTCAAATTGTGGCTGACCCGCGCGTTAAAGCGGCCACCCTGACAGGAAGTGAACCGGCTGGAGCTAGTTTAGCTTCGGAAGCTGGTAAAAATCTCAAAAAAACAGTGCTAGAATTAGGAGGCAGCGATCCATTTATTGTGCTAGAAAGTGCCGATCTAGAAGCAGCAGTACAAACGGCGGTGACAGCTAGAATGCTGAATAACGGTCAGTCTTGTATTGCGGCCAAGCGGTTTATTCTTGCCGATCGCATCGCCGGAGAATTTGAAAAAAAACTGGTCGCCAAATTTAAGGCGTTGAAAGTGGGAGACCCAATGCTCCCAGATACAGAAGTAGGTCCCCTGGCTACGCCGGGAATTCTCAAGGATATTGACGAACAAGTGCAAACTTGCCTAGCAGCAGGAGCGATCGCGCTCACTGGCGGTCATCGACTCTCTGAGCGTCCGGGAAACTTCTATGCGCCTACTATTTTAGCTTCCATCCCCCCCGGAACACCTGCTGATCAGGAGGAATTTTTTGGACCTGTGGCGCTCTTATTTAGGGTGAAAAGCCTAGATGAGGCGATCGCATTAGCGAATAGCACATCTTTTGGTCTGGGTGCAAGTGCATGGACTACAGACACTGCCGAACAGGATCGTTTAACTTTAGAACTAGAAGCCGGAGCCGTGTTTATTAACGGTTTGGTCAAATCCGATCCGCGCTTGCCCTTTGGTGGCATTAAACGCTCTGGCTACGGACGAGAGTTAAGCATCCAAGGCATTCATGAGTTTGTCAATGTGAAAACGGTCTGGATTAAATAACTCCGACTCCAAATTAGGGGTAAAAATTACCTGGTTAATTGTTGATATATGACATTTTTACTGGGGGATTTTGCGCCTATATTTGACCCTAAAAACTGCGGAAATTATGCGGATAATTATCCGGTTGTTTTAATCTATTTGTATGGTTGAAAAATTGCCCAATGAATACAGCCGAACTTTTGGTAAAATGCCTCGAAAATGAAGGGGTTAAATATGTCTTCGGACTACCGGGAGAAGAGAATATGGAAGTTCTCGAATCCCTGAAAGATTCTTCTATCCAATTTATCACCACCCGCCATGAACAAGGTGCTGCATTTATGGCAGATGTCTACGGACGTTTGACCGGAAAAGCAGGGGTTTGTTTGTCTACCTTGGGACCTGGTGCTACTAACCTAATGACAGGGGTCGCAGATGCTAACCTTGATGGCGCTCCCTTGGTGGCAATTACGGGTCAGGTGGGTACAGACAGAATGCACATTGAATCCCATCAATACCTGGATTTGGTGGCAATGTTTTCCCCTGTAACTAAGTGGAATGCTCAAATTGTCCGACCTAGCATTACCCCGGAAATTGTCCGTAAGGCTTTTAAATTAGCCCAAACGGAAAAACCCGGTGCGGTTCATATTGATTTACCGGAAAATATTGCTAGTATGGCTGTGGAAGGGCAGCCGCTAAATCGCGATCGCCGCGAAAAAATTTATTGTGCTTATCAAAGCATGAATGAAGCAGCCAGCGCTATCTCTAAAGCTGTTAATCCCCTTATCCTAGTAGGTAATGGAGCTTTGAGAGCTAATGCTAGTGAGGCGGTGACTGAATTTGCTACCCAACTAAATATTCCTGTAGCTAATACTTTTATGGGTAAGGGGGCGATTCCTTATACCCATCCTTTATCTCTGTGGACTACAGGACTTCAGTTACGGGATTTCATTAGTTGTGCTTTTGATAAAGCTGATTTGGTGATTGCCATTGGCTATGATTTGATTGAATATTCCCCGAAAAAATGGAATCCTAAAGGCACAATTCCGATTATTCATGTGGGGGCTAATGCCGCGGAAATCGATAGCAGTTATATTCCTATTGCCGAAATTGTTGGGGATATTTCAGATTCTCTTCATGAGATTCTGCGTCGGTCTGACCGCACTGGTAAACCTGACCCCTATGGGGTAAAACTGCGCTCAGAGATTCGCCAAGATTATGAACGCTATGCTAATGATGATGGTTTCCCCATTAAACCTCAAAAAATTATCTATGATTTGCGGCAGGTGATGGGACCGGAAGATATCGTGATTTCTGATGTCGGGGCCCATAAAATGTGGATGGCAAGACATTACCACTGCGATCGCCCTAATACTTGTTTGATTTCCAATGGTTTTGCGGCTATGGGAATTGCTATTCCTGGGGCGATCGCCGCTAAATTTGTCAATCCTGAATTAAAAGTAGTGGCTGTTACTGGAGATGGCGGTTTTATGATGAACTGTCAGGAATTAGAAACCGCCCTGCGAGTTGGTACACCTTTTGTCACCCTGATTTTTAATGATGGTGGCTATGGTTTGATTGAATGGAAACAAGAAGACCAGTTTGGCTCGTCCTCGTTTATTAAATTCGGTAATCCTGATTTTGTCAAGTTTGCTGAAAGTATGGGATTGAAAGGATACCGGGTTCAGGCGGCGACTGATTTGGTTCCTATTCTTAAAGAAGCACTGGCTTCGGAAGTTCCTGTGGTGATTGATTGTCCCGTAGACTATCGGGAAAATGCCCGCTTTAGCCAACGGGCTGGCGGTTTGTGCTGTCCTATTTAACTATTGATTTGATTTCACCACCAACCCGCTGAGACTTTCTGATTTTCTCAGATTTGCATTTCTCAGACCCAGCGATCGCCTTTGGTCGCTGGGTACTCCCTTTCTGGGAGAGGGCTTGGGGGCGAGGGCTTATTTGTCGGTTGATTCAGGATTGCTATCAATAGCCTGATACAATTGTGGTCATGTAGGATGTGCAGTGGGTGAGATTCTAAGTATGAAGTTTGTAACCCTAAAAAATGGACAATTGGGGACTTTAGTTGCTCAGACTGTTGTGGACTTAGTTAAAGCTAGTCAGATTTTGGATGAGTCCTTAACTACTCAGACTTTATTAGAATTAGTAGAAGCTGGAGAAACTGCCCTTCAGGCGGTTGGGGATTTGACCGAGATCGCTTTCGCGGCAAAAATTGCCTGTGCGCCGTTGACAGATACTCAAATTCTCGCGCCTTTTCCTCATCCTAAACGCAATATTTTTTGTTTGGGTAAAAACTATTTAGATCATGCTAAAGAAATGCTGGGTAGAGTTGACCAGGACGATAAACTACCCACCCAAATGATTATTTTTACTAAAGCTACCACTACGGCGATCGCTACCGGTGACATAATTCCTAGCTATAGCCATTTAACCTCGAAATTAGACTATGAGGCAGAATTGGCGATTATTATTGGTAAAAAAGGCAGTAATATTTTACCGGAAAATGCCTGGGATTATGTATTCGGTTATACGGCTTTAAATGATGTATCGGCTAGGGATTTGCAATCAGATCACCGCCAATGGTTTCGGGGAAAAAGCCTAGATGGTTTTGCGCCTATGGGTCCGGTAGTGGTGCATCGTTCGATTATGCCACCCCCGGCAAATATTGAGATTTGCTGTTGGGTGAATGGGGAAAAAAGACAACAAGCTAAGTTTGATCAAGTTATCTTTGATGTCCCCGCAATTATATCTACTCTGTCGGCGGGAATGACTCTATTACCAGGAGATATTATTGCGACAGGTACTCCGGCGGGGGTAGGTATGGGATTTAATCCCCCCCGTTTCCTAACTGCTGGAGATGAGGTAGTTGTGGAAGTGACAGGGGTAGGTAAATTGATTAATAAGGTAGGGTAAAATATGGGAGAAGATGATATATATAATTTACTCATATCTAGGTTTGACTTATGACTAAACCTCGTTCTGGATATACACTCCCGGTTTTTGCTTGTGCGGCGGCGATCGCAGCTTTGGAGCATCTCCAAGACCCGACCCCTAATGATAAAAATACGGTGAACGTGGATTTAATTGACCCACCAGAAACGGCGGAAATTGCGATCGAACAGGTGGCTCGTATTAGTGATCATGCCGCTTTAGGAATTACTCGTTCAGACCCAGGAGATAACTTAGATATTACTCGCCATACACCAGTTTGGGCAATAGTAGAAATAATAGGCCGTAATATTAACTCCCTAGAAACCCCCATTAAAATTGTCGGTGGTGAAGGGGTGGGAGTCCAGGAAAAAGGGGAACAGGCGGCGATTTATAAATATGCCAAATCCCTGATTTTAAGTAACCTGAAATCCCTGGTATCACTAGGCGATCGCATTCAAGTTACCATTATTTTACCAGAAGGCAAAAAACTAGCCAAACGCACATCTAACGAAGCCTTTGGAGTCATCCAAGGACTATCATTGCTGGGGACAACAGGTATATCCCAACCCCTCAGCGTCCCGGAACAGTTGGAAGTGTATCGGGAGACCCTGGAAGCCAAAGCTACCGACTTTCAGACCCTAGTATTTTGTATTGGTGAAAATGGATTCGACCTAGCCACCCATTTAGGTATTAAGCCCGAACAAATTGTCAAAACGGCTAACTGGTTGGGACCAATGCTAGTAACAGCAGGATTTGTGGAAGTTGAATCAATTTTACTATTTGGATATCACGGAAAGCTGATCAAAATGGCTGGGGGTATTTTCCACACCCATCACCACCTCGCAGACGGACGCTTAGAAATTTTAACCGCCCACTGTGCGGATATGGGATTACCAACCCCAGATCTACAGAAGGTTTTGCATTCTCCGACCACCGAAGATGCTTTATTGTACCTGCGGGAACTAAAAGGGGATTGGGTCGATCGCATTTATGGTTCGATCGCCTCGGCTATTGATCATCGCGCCGCCGCCTATATCCACACCCACGCCGAAGTAAATGTCCAGGTGGGGTCAGTTTTATTTGATCGCCAACGTCAAATTATCTGCAAAAGTGCGATCGGTGATACAATTTGGCAGCAAATTTGTTATGCTGGTTAAGATAGTCTCTCAACAAATTATCAGCAAAATTCTCGCATTTTCACTCCTCCCGGTGCTACCAGAACCCACTAGCCCCATGACTCTATTAACATCTACAACCCTGAACTAAATATGACTGTGCAAACCTCAGCCCCAGAGCAAACTCGACCGACACCAATAGCCGAACCGGTTACCTCAGTTAATCGGGAAATGGTTGTCATCTTAGATTTCGGTTCCCAATACTCCGAACTGATCGCCCGTCGCATTCGGGAAACCGAAGTCTATTCCGAAGTCATTTCCTATCGCACCAGCGCCCAAAAATTAGCCGACCTGAACTTAAAAGGGATTATCTTATCCGGTGGACCTAGTTCGGTCTATGACGAAAAAGCCCCCCATTGTGACCCAGAAATTTGGAATCTGGGGGTTCCGGTGTTGGGTGTATGTTATGGAATGCAGTTAATGGTTCAACAACTGGGGGGAGGGGTAGAACGCGCTAAACTAGCCGAATATGGTAAGGCTTCCCTAACTATTGATGATCCGACCGATTTACTCACTAATGTAGAGCAAGGGTCTACCATGTGGATGAGTCATGGTGACTCCTGTACCAGACTACCAGAAGGGTTTGAGGTTCTCGCCCATACCGAGAATACACGCTGTGCAGCGATCGCTCACCATGAACGCCAACTCTATGGAGTTCAGTTTCACCCCGAAGTAGTTCACTCTATTGGTGGTCAAGCCTTAATCAGGAATTTCGTTTATCATATATGCGACTGTGAACCGACCTGGACGACAGAAACCTTTGTCGAAGAAGCTATCCGCGAGATTCGGGCTAGAGTAGGAGATAAACGGGTATTATTAGCCCTTTCTGGCGGCGTGGACTCCTCAACTCTGGCATTTTTACTCCATCAGGCGATCGGAGATCAACTTACCTGTATGTTTATTGACCAGGGGTTTATGCGGAAATATGAACCCGAAAAACTGGTAAAATTATTTGATGCTCGGTTTCATATCTCTGTTGAATACGTTAACGCCCGCGATCGCTTTCTGGAAAAACTCAAAGGAGTGACCGACCCCGAAGAAAAACGCAAACGCATTGGGGCGGAATTTATCCAGGTATTTGAAGAAGAATCAGCCCGTCTCGGACCCTTTGACTATCTCGCCCAGGGAACCCTTTATCCTGATGTCATTGAGTCAGCCGATACCAATGTTGACCCGAAAACTGGGGAAAGGGTAGCCGTGAAAATCAAAAGCCATCACAACGTTGGCGGTTTACCCAAGGACTTACGGTTCAAATTAGTTGAACCTCTCCGTAAACTGTTTAAAGATGAAGTTCGCAAAGTTGGGCGATCGATAGGTTTACCCGAAGAAATCGTCCGCCGCCACCCCTTCCCCGGTCCGGGTTTAGCCATTCGTATTCTGGGGGAAGTTACCGCCGAAAAACTGAATATTCTCCGTGATGCTGATTTTATCGTCCGTGATGAAATTCACAAATCCGGCGTTTATCATGATTTTTGGCAAGCCTTCGCCGTATTGCTTCCCGTCCGCAGTGTAGGAGTTATGGGAGATCAGCGTACTTACGCCTATCCCGTCGTGTTGCGATTTGTCTCTAGTGAAGATGGTATGACCGCCGACTGGTCGCGGGTTCCCTACGATTTACTCGAAACTATTTCTAACCGCATTGTCAATGAAGTGCGAGGGGTCAATCGGGTAGTTTACGATATCACATCTAAACCCCCAGGAACCATCGAATGGGAGTAGGATAATTAATAATTAATAATTAATAATTAATAATTAATAATTATTAGTTGTTCATCCTGTAGGGGCGGGTTCTGCTGTAAATCATCATTCCCACGGGGGTTTTAGTAAACCCGCCCCACAGCGGTAAATCATCATTCCCACCCGGATAATTAATAATTAATAATTAATAATTAATAATTAATTATTATTAGTTGTTCATCCTGTAGGGGCGGGTTCTGCTGTAAATCATCATTCCCACGGGGGTTTTGGTAAACCCGCCCCACAGCGGTAAATCATCACCCCCACCCGAATCATTATTAATTGTTAATTATTAATTGTTAATTATTAATTGTTAATTATTAATTGTTAATTATTAATTGTTAATTATTAATTGTTAATTATTCATTGTTACTGATGAAAAATGGACTATAAAACTGCCCGTAGTTTCTTAATTGACCAGGGTATGGCTTTGGAAATACAAAATAACCCCGATGCCTTTTTAATTCGTCTGAAAGAAGGTAAGCCCCCGGTCCCTGGTCAAGTGACATCGATTTTGTTAGCAATTAAACTGGTGTATGACTCCCTCAAAGAAACCGATAACTTCGATCGCCCCCTGGTGTTGGCTTTGTATCAATTAGCCATGGAAAGCCATCAGCAATTGATTCTCAAGTCTAAACAGGGTGTCGAATGGCCTCCCCTACTCCAAGAAGATCTTAATCGGATATCTCTGGGGGTGAAAAGTATTTTTTCCGGTCAATGGTATTGACAAAAACCAGATTGTATGCTTACAATGCTAAGGTGTATGGCAGAAGGCTGGTTTATGCCAGCTTGGATGCCACAAGTTTGCTTTAACTTTTTGAGGAAACTAAACCAATGGAGATTCCTGGTAGTAGTAGTTTTATAACTACACATCAAGAGTCCGATTCGTCTACAGAAGACCCTGACCCTGGCCCTAGGTGTGGCTGGCAGTTGATTGGTTTGATGAATTTGCCCCGATCGCTTTATTAGAGATTAGGGGGTTCATCTCCGGTCACTGCTGGGCATAGTGACTGGGAAGGAAGGAGGTAAACCCCCTAGACTATTACTGAATATTTCAATCAATTTCGAGTTGGTTTTTTCTGGTTATTGGAAGAAAAAGCCAGGCTGTTTTTGGATGTTTGATTATTGAATAAATAGTGCAGCCAGTGGACTGGTTGACAGGTTGGATCTTTGAGGATTTATTCAGCCTGAAACTGTGTTTAGTCTACTTTTGCCACTCCCAAAATGACCTTTTGTGAGTCGATTTGTGCTGGCAAATATCCTCAAAAAATTAAGGCAATAAACATGGTTTGATGCTGCCAATTATCCGGTATTTCGTGAGTAGAGGTGAAAAATGCGTGGCAATGTTTTGAACGATTTACTACAACCTTTTGCATTAGAAGCGGCGAAAAAAGAGGCGAATAGTTTACCAGCTTCGGAACTGGTACAACTGCTGATGCAAATTGAACCCCATAAGCGAGTTATAGCGTTTCGATTACTAGAAAAAAACCGAGCGATCGCTGTTTTTGAATATTTACGCCCGGAAGAACAAGCCGATCTAATTCAAGATATGGAAAATCCCGAAGTAATGACGCTTCTGGAAGCACTTGATCCTGATGATCGTGTGCAGCTATTTGAGGAACTTCCGGCTAAAGTGACTAAGCGACTGATAGGGAAACTCAGTCCCCAAGCCAGGGAAACCGTTAACTTACTACTGGGATATCCCGAAAATAGTGCGGGAAGAATTATGAATCTGCGGTTTATTACAGTCCGCAGTAACATGACCGTTGCGGATGCCCTAAGCATTATCCGCCAATCGGAATTAGACCCGAATCAACTGGCGGTTGTGTTTATTATTGATGCCGAAAGATATTATCGCGGATTTGTTTCTACCGTTAACCTGATTAGATTCGACCCCCATCAAATTATTGGTGAATTAGCCGAGGGAGAAACCATTGCCGTCCGCGCCAGCGATCGCGATTTAAAAGCGGCTAAACTCCTGAAAAATAACGACCTTCCCGCCATTCCCGTAGTCGATAACGAAGGGCGATTAATTGGAGATATCACCTTTGATGATGTGATTGACTTAGTGGAAGAAGAAGCCACCGAGACAATTTTAGGCCAAGCCGGAGTCGGGAATTTATTAACCCGCGATCAAGGCTGGAGTGAAAAACTGGTGCGTGGTCCTTCCATATATGCCATTAGACTGCGGATAATTTTCTTAATTGTCACCCTGATTGGCGGTTTTTTAGTCGGTGGTGTGATCGAAAGGTTTGAAGATACCCTAGAGGCGATCGTGGCGGCTGCCGTATTTATTCCCCTAGTCATGGATATGGGAGGAAATGTCGGCACTCAATCAAGCACTATTTTCGCCCGTGGTTTAGCCTGGAGTCAAATTCACCCCAGCCAGTTTACTGCTTATCTATTCCGAGAAATTCGCATTGGCTTGATTATGGGGGTGATTTTAGGCACTGTGGCGGGAGTAGCCGCCTACTTCTGGCAAGGATTACCTAACGATATCCCCCAACTCGGTTTAGCCGTCGGAATTGCCCTAGCTTGTGTAATTACTCTGGGAGCAATTTTAGGGGCAATGTTACCGATGATTATGCTAAGACTAGGCTTTGATCACGGTCCTGGTGCCGATCCATTTATCACCACAATTAAAGACTTTTCCGGTCTGTGGATTTATTTTTCCCTAGTGGGGTTACTGGTTGGCGTTAGTTAACTGCCATTAAACCCAGTATCTGAGTCACGGAATCACCCTAAGCTGGCAAAAAGATTGTAACAACTAAGGAGATAAGAACATGATGATGAGTCAAGCTATCACTTCCCGCCCCAGTGTTATTTCTACCCTCAAACAAATTTGTTTGCGGAAACAGGAAATTGCACAAATTTACAAAGCTATGGCAAAACGGGAATCTTCGGCATCCCGTCGGGAGACTTTACGCAAAATGGCGAGTTCCTCCGAGCAATCTATTTTATCTCCAGCTTGCACATTGAACCAGTTAGGGGAATCAGTACCTAGTCTCAAATATTCATGGTGGCAGCGGTCATGGCATCAATTAATTGCCCAAGTTAATCTTCCCTTGATTTTGCATTTGATTCAGAAGTTAGAGGCACAGGATAACTATTATTTGAATCAAATTTTGGCTGAATATGGACAAAAAACTACTGCTGCTATCAATGATCGGAGCGAAGATCGGCTGGTTTTGCAACAAATGTTATCTCCCCATTGTCGCTATCGCGGACAACTGACTTCAGAACATCTGCGTTTTAACCAAGTTTTTCAGGATTTTTCTAATCAAGTGGCGATCGCCTGTGCTTTAGAAACCAGTGGTAAAATCTCACCCGGACAAGCAATGGATCGTCTGGAACAGTTGTGGGAGGAGTTGCAAGACTCCCAACCCGAATCATAACCGCTCCCGAATAGGGCAACATGGGGAGGTTGAACTCCCCATCACTTATTTTTCCGGTGAATGCTGCCGAAAATATCCTAAAATCAGCAGTCAGTAGGTTCTTGGCATAGTTTAACTCAACTGTGTACAGAGTCCATCGAACCACAATCGGAAGGTGATACATGGAGTGGACAGAAACATTGCTGAGACTGACTGTGGCATTTTTGTTAGGCTCGGCTTTGGGAATTGAACGTCAGTGGCGACAGCGCATGGCTGGGTTACGGACTAATACATTGGTAGCCACGGGAGCGTCTATGTTTGTTATTCTTTCCGTGATGACTCCCGGAGAGGGTAGCCCTACCCGCATTGCGGCTCAAGTTGTGTCTGGAATTGGTTTTCTGGCTGGGGGTGTAATTTTAAAAGAAGGCCTCACGGTTAAGGGGTTGAATACGGCGGCGACTATTTGGTGCGCTGCGGCAATTGGGACTTTATCGGGGGCTGGTTTTTTTTCCGAAGCATTTATGGGAGCCGGTGCGGTTTTGATTGCTAACACGGTTTTGCGCCCCTTGAGTCTTCGCATTAACCAGCAACCTACAGAAGGGACTGAATTGGAATTTAATTATCTCTGTTCCCTGGTTTGTCGGGGTAATGAGGAAGCTAATGTCAGGATTTTGTTACTGGATGCTCTGGGTCAAATGAAGAAAATTAAGCTGCGTTCTTTGCGGAGTCAAGATTTGGATGACTTTAATCATTTGGTTGAGGTTGAAGCTGAAATGATAGCCCAGAATCGTGATGATAATTTGTTGGAGCAAATAATTAGCCGATTAAGTTTAGATCCTTCGATTAAATCTGTGAGTTGGCGGATTCTTGAGCAAGACTATGATGAATAATTAATGGTTGATTATCAATTATTCATGACCCGGTAGAGGCGGGTTACACTGTCAATGCTCCGCCTCCCCATCGATTCGATAAACCTTTAGACCACAACCTCTAAGAGTTGCTGTAAGGGAATATCAATTAGTTGTTGATTGCGATTATAGTGGAAGTCTAAACTTTGGATAATTCGCTCTAGGAGGTAGCTGTCCAGCAATACCTGTAATTCCTGCTTGGTCTTGGGTAAAAATCCATCCTCTTTAGCTACTTCTAAATAACTGCCCAAAAATTTAGCACCTACCCAATTATACCAGATTTTCGCCCATTGTTCCATTTCGGGTACGTTTTCGGGTCGAATCATGCCATTTTCTACCTCGTTGAGTAAAGCCACACGAGTGGCATAATTGAGGGATTGTAACATGGCGGCGACATCCCGCAAAGGCGATCGCTTCATCCGCCTTTCATTTAAAGTGCGGTAGGTTTCTCCCTCAAAGTCAATCACCCAAAAATCTTTACCTGTATAGAGGATTTCATCTAAGGAATAGTCCCCATGACAACGGGTTCGCATTCCGGTAATTTTGAGGTTCAGTAGGGATTGAAAACGCCCTAAAATATACTCATGTTTACTCAG
This sequence comes from Limnospira sp., assembly GCF_051859755.1. Classification (NCBI taxonomy): domain Bacteria; kingdom Bacillati; phylum Cyanobacteriota; class Cyanophyceae; order Oscillatoriales; family Sirenicapillariaceae; genus Limnospira; species Limnospira sp. The sequence continues at coordinate 67,277 of NZ_JBIMLI010000002.1, read as the reverse complement.
AACTTTTTTGGCTAAATCGCGGGTTTCCGGTTTCATAGAACCCAGTCCTTTTCTCAGCTTTAGCATTACCTGTCCGGTCAGGTTTCGGGAATATTGATAAATCGATCGCTGATACAAAGATGAAAAGGGTTCTGGGGTAAAATTCGGATCGTCCGTATCGCTGGATAAGGCAATATGTAACTCGGCTGTGCGTTGACCTAGTAGTTGAATATTACTCAGATATGATCCGATCGCGATCCCTACTTCTTCGGGAATTTCCTCATTTTTTAAGGTTAGCAGAGATTCTGAGGGAACCTCCACCGGAGTTTCCGTGGTTGGTAAAGTTATGCGATCGAAAAAGTCTCGGAGATTATCTAAAGTATAATTCCAAGCCTTAACACCATCGGGAATATATACCTGCAAAACTCCTAAAGTTGTAGACTCTCCGCGACGGGGTTGATATTTTAACCCTCCCATTACTGGCGCAATGTGTTCTAATTGTTGTTTCTGTCCCAAAAAACTGCGAATTTCTAATTCGGGATTAATACCCGGTTCGACTCGGCGGAAGAATTTGAAAATTAGGCGATCGCCATAAACAACTAAGGCATTTTTATCCGTTTTTCCCATTAGCTGAGGGTTGAGTTTCTCTTGACTCATATCTACCCCCGCCAGCGCCTCCGTAGTCGTGGCCGTTAAAGTGCCATGTTTACCCTTATACTGTTGGCGGTTCCGAATCATATCTAAGGGGAGAGTTAAGAAGTCTTGATCAGCACTTGCTTCAAATAAAATTCCCTCCTGATCATCGATTTTTACTGAAGCCAGTACCGCACTAGGAAAGTTAGCACTAACTTCTTTTGATTGTTCACCAATAGCACAAGATAACAGCACTACATAGGTTTCGGCAAACCCTTCCGTATAGTCTACATTTAGCATGACAATAGCTGCTTCCTGTTTCGGAAAAGGAATCGGAATAAAATCAGCAATTGTCACCGACTGCATAACCCTAGATTTACTAATAAACCACGAGGATCGATGCAGATATTCCGGGAATAAAGACTCTAAACGTTCGCGGGTATCCGACTGAGAAAATATTTGATGCCAACTTTTAGCCACTTCTAAAGCTGGCAGTTGGTGGCGGGGACGTGGTAGCAGGCTGGTGGCTGGATCAAACTGAAGCATAAACCAGTAAAATCCATAGGGTGCGATACTCAGAAAATAGCTAGATTCACCAATTTTGGGGAACTGATTTCGCCCGAAAATTTCCACGGGAACCATTCCCTGGAATGGGGTTAAATCTAATTCTACACTCTGCACAAATCGCGACAGGTTTGCCACTACTAAAATATGTTCCCCAGAGTAGGTGCGGACAAATGCTAATACTTTCCTGTTTTCGGGATGTAACAGTTCAAAAGTTCCACGTCCAAAGGCTTGAAAACGTTTCCGCATCGCAATTAAACGTTTCATCCATGACAGCAGGGAATTAGGATTAGCGCTTTGCGCTTCCACGTTGATGGCTTCGTAGTGATATTCAGAGTCTAAAATAACTGGTTGATACAGTTTCTGAGGGTTGGCACGACTAAAGCCAGCGTTACGGTCAGGACTCCACTGCATGGGGGTGCGAACTCCATTGCGATCGCCTATATATATATTATCCCCCATACCAATTTCATCACCATAGTACAGCACGGGAGTTCCTGGTAAGGAAAGCAGCAGACTATTCATTAGTTCAATTTGGCGGCGATCGTTCCCCAGTAGTGGCGCGAGACGGCGACGAATGCCTAAATTTAGTCGCGCTTGGGTATCTTCTGCATAGACCCGATACATATAATCTCGGTCCTCGTCTGTCACCATTTCTAAGGTTAACTCGTCATGGTTACGCAGAAATAATGCCCACTGACAATTATTAGGAATAGAGGGAGTTTGGTTGAGAATATCCACAATGGGGAAACTATCTTCCATTCGTAATGCCATAAACAAACGAGGCATTAACGGGAAGTGAAAATTCATCTGACATTCATCACCTTCCCCATAGTAAGCGGCGGCATCTTCCGGCCATTGATTGGCTTCCGCTAATAGCATCCGATCCTCATATTTGCTATCAATATAAGCCCGTAATCTTTTCAAAAAGGCATGGGTTTCTGGCAGGTTTTCGCAGTTGGTTCCTTCCCTCACACACAGATAGGGGACTGCATCTAAGCGCATCCCATCTACTCCCATTCCTAACCAAAAATCCGCGAGTTCTAACACGGCTTGCTGCAATTCGGGACTCTCATAATTTAAGTCCGGTTGATGGGAGTAAAAACGATGCCAATAATAGGCTTTTGCTACCGGGTCCCACGCCCAATTAGAGGTCTCAAAATCCTGGAAAATAATCCTAACTTCTGGGTATTTGTCGGGGGTATCACTCCATACATAAAATTCCCGTTCTTTACTGCCTTTGGGGAGTCTCCTCGCCCGCTGAAACCACGGGTGCTGGTCGGAAGTGTGGTTAACTACTAACTCGATGATTACCCTAATTCCCCTTTCATGGGCGGCATCCAGAAAGGTTTTAAAATCATCTAAATTACCATAGATATAATTAACATCTCGGTAATCGGAAATATCATAACCATCATCTCGCAAGGGAGAGGGGAAAAATGGTAAAATCCAGATGGCAGTGATGCCGAGTTCTTCCAGATAATCTAATTTTTCCGTGAGTCCAGCAAAGTCGCCAATACCATCGCCATTACTATCACAATAGGCGCGGACTGGCACTTCGTAAATAATCGCATCTTTGAACCAAAGCGGATCATTATTGAGTTTTGATTGTGCCATAGGTTGAATTTCTGTTCGTCAATATTTGCTGATGTTTAGGGGTTTAATGATGGTCAAATGTCAAGGCTTTCCCTCTTACTTCTAAGTTAAGTTTGCCATGGTCATACACTACTTGACCTCCGACAATAGTAACCACTGGCCACCCGGTTAGCTGCCAACCCTCAAAGGGACTCCAGCCACACTTGGTTTGCAATTCTGAGGCTAAAACTGGGCGATAATTGTTTAAATCAACTAACACTAAGTCAGCATCATAACCAGGGGCGATCGCTCCTTTATTCGGGATATTATAACCTTTTGCTACGGCTGTTGACATCCAGTTAGATACCTGGGCAACACTACAACGTCCGACGGCGATCGCCTGAGTTAGCATCACTGGTAAGGATGTCTCAACTCCCGGCATTCCTGAAGGGCTATTGGGATATGGTTTGGCTTTTTCTTCTAGGGTGTGGGGGGCGTGATCTGTAGCAATAAAGTCGATGACTCCATCCAACAACGCTCGCCAGAGAACTTCATTATTTTCAGGCGATCGCAAAGGCGGATTCATTTGAGCTTTGGTGCCAATTTTACCATAATCGGTGATATTTAGCACCAAATGTTGGGGGGTAACTTCTGCTGTTACCCAGGCGGGTTTATCCTGTCGCAGCAATTCGGCTTCTATACCTGTAGATAGATGCAAAATGTGCAATCTTCGTTGATACTTTTTAGACAGCTTCAGAGCCAGTTGGGTGGCTTCTAGGGCGGCTTGTTCATCCTGGATCTGGGAGTGAATGGCTGGATCTGTTTGTCCCGCAAATTCCTCGCGCCGACGATTAATCCGGTCCTGGTTTTCCGCGTGTACCGCAATTAGGCGATCGCCTTTAGCAAAAATCGGTTCTAAAATTTCTTCGTGATCGACCAATAAAGGTCCGTGCATTGACCCCATAAAAATTTTAATCCCAGGACTCGGGTTAGCCTCTAATAAATCCGGTAAATTCTCAGGAGTCGCCCCCATAAAAAAGCCATAATTTACCAAACACTTTTGGGCTGCCCTTTCTAGTTTATCCGCCAACGCTTCCTTTGTGCTAGTTAAAGGGCGAGTATTCGGCATCTCCAAAAACGACGTAACGCCACCTTTAGCGCAGGCGCGACTGGCTGTTGATAAATCTTCTTTATATTCTAGTCCCGGTTCCCGAAAATGAACCTGGGGGTCAATTACTCCCGGTAACAGAGTTAACCCCTCTGCATTTAGGTCCATTTCTGACTCTCCGGCGGCGGGAAGTTCTGAACTAATTTCCAGAATTTTACCCCCCCCCAGTTTAACATCTCCTAAGCTGAAATTGCCATCCGGTAGCAGAATATTCGCGCCACGGATATAGATGATTTGGGTAGTAGACATGACTGATTTGTGACCGTGTAGTTTAGATAACCACTACCATTTTACCATCAACTGGCTACAACTTATCATCATTTAGCTCGGATTAGTTTCCGGGGCGATCGCTTCTTGTAAAATCTCCGGGATTTTTTCCCCACCATCTCTAATAATACTCTCGAATATATCTTGTACAACTTGCCGAATCAAGTCGCTGGTCAAAATTTCTTCAAAGTCCTCTGATGACACATTAGTTAGACGCAGGTTAGGGAGTTGAAAATCGAGAGAACTGGCAAATCCCAAAGGTGCTAAAGTCACATTAACTTTAGTATTCTGAACATCGATAACATCAAAGTTAATTTTTAGCTTAGTTTTCGAGGTTTCCTCTGTGGTTTCAGTCCGTGTCTGCGGTTCCGAAGGTTGGGTGGATTTCAGATTATTGATAATTGCCAGGATATTGTTGTTTAGTAGTCTCTGTTCGATGTTGACATCAATATAGTTAATCGCGAAATTATTGATTTCCACCACATCAGTTAACAGGCTTCTCGGAGTCACATCAATATCCACCTGATGAATCTTGAGAACATGGGGAGTGCTAAAATTATCAGGATTGTTGATGGTCAGATTATTAATCCGCAAATCACCCCGCAATTTATCCAAACTCAAAGATTGAATTTCGGTCGGTACTCCTAGGGTAGAACTCACTGTATTTTCTAGGTAGTTTTGCAATTGGCTATCTACCCTTGATAAAGTCACATTGGCGATCGCAGCTAGGACAATCAGCACCCCGCCCACAATCCCAGCAATAGTTAACCAATTTTTCCGTTTTTTAGTCATGGTTTCACTCCAGATTTAGCCCGTGATTTGGATATATTATAGACCAGAAAATTTCACAGTTGATAGGTTCCCCGTCAATTGTTTGCTATAATTATTATAGCTGTCTACTGTCCACTACTACTGCTTAACTATATTTTACATAAATTGCTGACCATGACTATTTCTCCGTTGCTAATTGAAACCGCCCAAAAAACCCAAGCAGCAGCCCGCCAATTGGCTGTTTTATCTACAGATGCCAAAAATCAGGCGATCGCATCCATAGCCCAAGCCCTAGAAAATGCCGCCCCAGACATTCTCGCCGCCAACCAGATGGACTGTCAGCAAGCCCAAGCTGATGGTATTGCGAAACCTCTTTATAACCGCTTAAAACTCGATGAAGCCAAGTTAAAAGGCGCGATTTCCGGCTTGCGAGATGTCGAAAAATTAGCCGACCCAGTAGGCGCAATTCAAATTAATCGGGAACTAGACCAAGGCTTAAACTTGCGCCGGATAACCTGTCCTTTAGGAGTCTTAGGAGTAGTCTTCGAGGCGCGACCAGATGCCGTTATTCAAATTTCCGCCTTAGCCGTCAAGTCGGGAAATGGCGTAATCTTAAAAGGTGGCAAAGAGGCGATTAATTCCTGTCGAGAACTCGTCAAAGCCATCCGCCAGGGACTAGCCACAACAGCAGTCAATCCCGAAGTCGTACAGTTATTAACTACTCGCTCCGAAATTATTGAGTTATTGCAGTTAGATAAATATGTCGATTTAATTATCCCCAGGGGCTCCAATTCTTTTGTACAATTCGTCCAGGAAAATACCCGGATTCCCGTTTTAGGTCATGCGGATGGTATTTGTCATCTATATATAGACCGGGAGGCAGATATATCCAAAGCCCTACCCATAGTCATTGACTCAAAAATCCAATATCCAGCCGCTTGTAATGCCCTAGAAACCCTGTTAGTGCATCAGCAAATAGCCCCGCAATTTTTACCCAAACTAGCCGCAGAACTCCAACAAAAAGGAGTAGAATTAAGGGGGGATAGTCACAGCCAAAAAATCGTCAATATTGCCCCAGCCACAGACGCAGACTGGCAGACAGAATATACTGATTTAATTCTCTCAATTAAAGTCGTTGAAAATTTAGCAGCCGCCATTTCTCATATTAATACCTACGGTTCAGGGCATACAGATGGCATCATTACCGAAGACCGACAAGCCGCCCAAACCTTTATGGCAATTGTAGATTCAGCGGGAGTATTTCATAACTGTTCCACCCGTTTTGCTGATGGTTTTCGCTATGGTTTTGGGGCGGAAGTTGGTATCAGTACCCACAAAATGCCCCCCAGAGGTCCCGTAGGTTTAGAAGGATTAGTGACCTATAAATATCAATTAATTGGGGATGGTCATATCGTCGCCACTTACGCCGGAAATAATCCTAAACCATTTACCCATAGAAACTTACTTTAATAACAGCCTAGCCATTTCCACCGAAAAAGGCGGGAGCAATTATTCAGGTTGATCATCTCACCCCCAACATTGCTTAACCCGCCTAACTGATTATGGTTAACTAGATTACACCAAGTTACTAGAATTATTATTTAGCATAAATTTTCCTAAAATTCCCAAAACATAATCATTTCTTAATAGTTGACGATCGCCCCCAAACCGTCCATAATATAAGGTAAGGTCTCAAGGGCTTAGAAAATGGAAAAAAATCCAACTGTGCAACTAGCAACTGTAGCAGCCATTGCCTTGGGAGGTTTCGCCGTATTTCAGCCACCTGATGTCGCCCAAGCGCAAGTAACATCCTTCTACTGCGACATGAACTCCCCCATAGGCTATCCCACCGTCTATGCTCGCACACCCGCCGGAAATAAACCCGTAGTTAGCTTATATTCTGAATATTTCAGCGCCTCTGGCTATTCCCCAGAACGCCGCTGTCAGGAAATCGCCCAAAGGTTTACCAACTTTTCCCATACTGGACAACTGAAATATCTAACCGCCGGATATGTCAACAATTTACCAGTAATTTGCGTAGTTTCCGATCATGGAATGCCCTGCGCTAGTAACACCATATTATTTACCATGAAAGCGGACGACCCCGAACCCGCCGAAAGTAAACTTCAGCGACTGTTCAACATCCGCCGAGGAGCCAGTGATATCCTATTTGAAAGCGAAGATGATGCAGGTGTCTACATCAACTTTGATCAATTTTTAGGGGGAGTTCCCGCCGAAAGTTCTACCCCCGCACCCATGACACCATCAGACCCCCCCAGTTCTCAACCGGGGACAGCGTGGTGAGCCTTCAAATATCTACCAAGTATCTCAAGTATCTAAGGTGCAGCAACCACTCAAATTTTTAGCGAGAGCGATCGCCATTAGTTTTCCCCTGTTAGGATTAAGCTGTCAAGCACAAGTGCTGACAGAAGAAGAAAGCAGACAATTTCAGCGGGAACCAACCCTAGCCGCCAACACCAGTCCACCAATTCCCTCAACAGCCGCACTGCACCAAAAAGCTAGACAGATTACTGTCCGCGTTTATTCAGGAAGGATGTGGGGAACCGGGGTAATTATTGACCATCAGGGTGGCATTTATACAGTGGTCACCAATGATCATGTTTTGCTACCAGGGGGAGGGCAAAATTATCGAGTCCAGACCTACGATAACCGCATCCATGCTGCCGAAATAGTTAACTCTATATCTTGGTTTCACAATGATTTAGGGATTGTGCAATTTCGCAGTGTAGATCACTCCTATAATGTAGCAGCGATCGCCTCCACCCCAGTAGACCTAGGAGAAACCGTAATCGCGGCTGGATTTCCCTTAGAACCCGACCCATCAGCCCTCCAAGGGTTTGTGATTACAGAAGGTGAAGTCTCCCTTTGGATGCCACAGCCATTTATCGGAGGTTATCAGGTAGGATACACCAACGACATTTTTTCAGGAATGAGTGGCGGACCCCTATTAAATCGCCGAGGGGAACTGGTGGCTATTAATGGAATGCACAAATATCCACTGTGGGGAAATGCTTATGAATTTGTAGACGGTTCATCCCCGGACCCCGCCCTAGCAGCAAAACTGGTTGAGTACAGTTGGGCGGTTCCCATTCACACCGTGTTACAACTCGCCCCCAATTTCACATCAGCAAACACCATCAACCCCAAACCCTCACCCCCCGTTGAACCCGTTGAACCGGTATCCTCACCCTCGCAATGGTTTTGGTAAACCAGAACAAATATCAGGTTAGGAACAATGACAAAAATGCGATCGCTTACTCAAAATCTACTACTGTTAGCCGGAGTCTCCCTATTAGCCACTCTAGCGCCCGCCGCCCTGGCTGCACTTTCCCCCGCAGAAATCAACTCCATCGCCAGCCAAACCACCGTATTAATTGCGCCAGAATTGCGACCGGAACTCATCGAAGCCCTAGAAAATAACTACAGAAATCCCCTAGCCAGCCAAAACAACCCCGATGGCGTATGGCATCCCGGCTCTGGTGTCATTATCGCCCGCGAAGGTAATCGCCACTATGTTCTGACTGTTAGCCACAACTTCCGACAGCGAGACCTAAATGCTGGAATCTCTTACGGTATCCGCACCAGTGACGGTAAAGTTCATATAGTCCAACAACCCAACGATGGGCGAGGCTGTCCCCTCAACGGTTCTCCCACCCCAGGAAATTTAATGAGATTTGGCTGTTATTCCATCAGCCTACCCACGAGAGTAGACGGACCGGATCTAGCCGTAGTAGTATTTGAAAGCGATCATCACTATCCTGTAGCCCCTTCCGCGACCGAAAACTCCCTCAATGTGGGCGACCCTATTTATGTTTCCGGCTGGCCTGACCCCGAAAAAGAAAGAGATGCCACCACCGGACGCTGTCTCGGGAGAGCAGCCCGTCGCCAAAGACGATTTACCTGGGGACCGGTTACGGGAGTAGTTAACCCCGCCAGCAGCGAAAACGGTTATAGCATTTTTTACTTAGACAATACCCGTCCGGGAATGAGTGGCGGTCCTGTATTTGACAACCAAGGTCGCGTGGTCGGCGTTCACGGTCGCGGTTCCGCTGGGAAAGCCCAACTGGTCAATCGATTCTGTTCGGTTAGTAATGCCCCCAACGCCCAAGCCTTTGAGTCGGGGGATTTTGCGATCGAAGGTCAAGGAACCGGACGCGCAGACCCAGAGGCTCTACGAACCCGCTTTAGTAGCGGTCAAGCCTTTAATAATTTTATCGGCTTAATTCGCCGCACGGGTTTAAATCTATCATTTAATACCAATCCTCCACCGCCCCAAATGATTCAATTCGCCTTGACCGCCATTCCCGCCGGAAGTAGCACGGGAACGGTAGATTTTGCGATCGGATCTGTTCCTGTTGGCAGTTTTGATGACCCTCAAGATGTAATTCCTAACATTTATGATAGTTACAGTTCTTTTGAGGGATTAGGTTCTCGACTGCGAGATACACCGTCTGGCGGTTGCGATAGTCTACTTTTGGGAGAGCCTTGTTGGTAAATGTATGTTATAATAGCCCAAATTAGACTGGCTCCCGTGTCTTGGTAGTTGCGACAACTACTGGGATATCATCTGAAAAGTTAACTTATGACATCTTCCTTGCCATCTATTCTGATTGTAGATGATGACCCCGATAATTTTGATGTAATCGAAACTTTATTATCAGACCAAAATTATCAGTTGCATTATACATCTAATGGGACTCGGGCGATCGCCTCCTTGGATATACTGCAACCCAATTTAATTTTACTCGATGTCATGATGCCCGACATGGATGGCCAGCAAGTTTGTCGCGCTATTAAAGACATTCGCAAATGGCAAACTTTACCCATTATTATGGTCACCGCCTTAGACAGTAAAGAAGACCTCGCCCGCTGCTTAGAAACCGGGGCTGATGATTTTATTAGTAAACCCATTAATCGGGTGGAACTCGTTGCTAGAGTTAACTCTATGTTGCGGATAAAGTCTCAATATGATGACCTGGAAGCTATTCTAAAATCCCGCGAAGATATGGTTAATATGATAGTTCATGACCTGCGGAATCCTTTAATGAGTTTATTATTTAGCCTATATCTTTTACAGAGGACAGAACTTCCCCATAAAATTGAAGATAAAATTGGTAAATGCTTACTCTCCGCCCAACGTTTACAAGCGTTAATCAACGACTTGGTAATCATGGGGAAAATGGAAAACCGACACATTGAGTTAAATTTGGCGGATGTTGATCTGTGTACTACTATTCAATCCACTGTGGAAAATTTCCAGGTTATCGCCACTCAAAAAAATATCCAACTTATTTGTCAACTTCCCGCGCCTGGTGGTACAATTAGAGTGGATGAGGCACTATTTACACGAGTTTTAGATAACTTACTTTCCAACGCCACGAAATTCTCACCCCGTCATAGTGAAATTATTATTAATGCTGATTATCTTACCCCCAAAGGTGCTAGGGTCCAAGTAGTTGATTTTGGTCCGGGAGTCCCGGAGGAATTTAGAGCGAGTATTTTTAATAAATATGACATCGGTAAAATAGTTAAAAATGTCTCTCAAATTGGCTTGGGATTGGCTTTTTGTAAAATGGTTGTTGAAGCACACGGCGGACACATTAGAGTTATCCCTAACCAACCACAAGGCAGTATTTTTGAGATTACTATATAATAGTTATTTCCGACTGTCGGAAAACAAGGGCAGCCCCTAAGACCGCCCCCAGATATTAACAGTTGGTAATTTTAGCGAACCTGCATATAAACGGCATCGGATATAGTCGGAATTTCTGCATACTGTCCCCGGATAGATTGGACAATACCATAACTAACAGAGGCTAAAACACCCAAGAAAATCATATTAAACAGAGTTTCTTGGATAAACCCTTGCAATGGGATAATCCCCAAAATCAGACTACAGCCCAAAATGATAATATTCAACAAAATCGACTGCATGGCATTAAATCTGATAAAGTGGGGGATATTTTCGTTACGCACCACCAGCAGATACAGCAAGAAAAAGACAATCAGACCCGCAAAAGGAATAGACTGAAAAATTGCCATTAGGGGAGCTACGGGAATCAAAATAATCTGTAGTATGGGAAATTGAGTTAATAAAAATCTGCCGAACTGTACTCCATACATCAAGGGTAGCATATAGGGCAAACAAGCAAAAATGCGATCGCGAACAGTCGTTGTCCCACGCCAATTCATAGTCAGCTCTCCTGTTAACCAAAAAAAGTCGATACTCCCAGGATAACGCAGTGACGACGGAATATGGCTCAACTACCAATTTAGATTTCACAGAGACAGCCCCCGTTATAGCCAAACCTAACGGGAGTATGAATAGCGATCGCTCAACCCACGCCGCCAGTTAAATATTAGCAATGCGGAATCCCATCTGACACTCATACTGACCGGGTTGATTATCTCCGGGTTTACGGATCAGATGACCACAACTGAGATGGTCGCCACGCCATCGGGGTTGACCGCTATGGTCGGCGAGTAAACACCCCTGACACACTTGATGGCTTTCAATAATTTGGTTTTCCATGACCATGACTAACATAATCCTCCCTCCCCGCGATTGCTGAAGCCCTATCCCCATTATATTTTGAGATTCGTTAAGACCCCAGGATTGATGCACAACTTAACATGGCCATTAATATCAGGTTGTGTCACGGGATACATCCAATGCTCAGATTTTGTTGGCTGGGGTGGAAATATCAACTGGCCGCGGCCAGATTTTTCTGGGTTAAATGTATCTGGGGGCAGTAAGCGGGTTATGATGGTGAATTTGGGGCGCACTTTCAAGCGATCGCTCCATAGTACCAAAACCTAAGAACTCTGAAAGGGGAATTTATACAGTGAGTGACACCAACCTAGACCAATTAGCCCAAAGTGATCCAACGGTAACAGAACTCATCGGACAGGAATTACAGCGTCAACGGGAACACCTGGAACTAATCGCCAGCGAAAACTTTACCTCCGCGGCCGTTTTAGCTGCCCAAGGGTCAGTCCTCACCAACAAATATGCGGAAGGACTCCCCAAAAAACGCTACTATGGCGGTTGCGAATTTATCGATCAAATCGAGCAAATAGCCATCGATCGCGCTTGTCAGCTCTTTGATGCTACCCATGCGAACGTTCAACCCCATTCAGGCGCTCAAGCTAATTTTGCCGTGTTCCTGGCTCTCCTACAGCCGGGAGATACAATCATGGGGATGGATCTATCCCACGGGGGACATTTAACCCACGGTTCCCCGGTCAATGTGTCGGGTAAATGGTTTAATGTTTGCCACTATGGAGTCAGTCCAGAAACGGAAACCTTGGACTATGACAAGATTTTGGAACTGGCTAAACAACATCAACCCAAACTGATGATTTGTGGCTATTCCGCCTATCCCCGGATTATTGAATTTGACAAATTCCGAGCGATCGCCGATGAGGTGGGAGCATATCTCCTAGCGGACATCGCCCATATTGCGGGACTGGTCGCCACAGGTCATCACCCCAACCCATTACCCCATTGTCACGTGGTCACCACCACCACCCATAAAACTCTGCGGGGACCTAGGGGGGGGTTAATCCTTACCCGTGACCCAGAATTGGGCAAAAAACTAGATAAAGCGGTTTTCCCCGGTACTCAAGGCGGACCCCTGGAGCACGTGATTGCTGGTAAAGCGGTCGCCTTTGGGGAAGCACTAAAACCGGAATTTAAAACCTACTCAACCGAAGTGATCGCCAATGCTCAAGCGTTAGCTAACTGCTTACAGCAACGGGGCTTAAAAATTGTTTCTGGTGGTACAGACAACCATCTGATGTTGGTGGATTTGCGATCGGTGAAAATGACCGGAAAAATTGCCGATCGCTTGATGAGTGAAATCAACATCACCGCCAATAAAAACACAGTCCCCTTTGACCCAGAATCACCCTTTGTCACCAGTGGTCTGCGGTTAGGTTCTCCAGCCATGACCACCAGAGGGATGGGAATTTCAGAATTTATGGAAATCGGTAATATTATCGCCGATCGCCTATTAAATCCTGATGATGACACAGTGACAGCCGACTGTCGCGCGCGCGTCGCCCAACTTTGCGATCGCTTCCCCCTATATCCCCATCTACAAATCAAAGTTCCCGCACTGACTTAATCAGTTTCTGGGTCTGATGGGTGCCAAAATAACCAACAATACCCCCATCTTTTAAAGGGAGACTGTGATCAGGCGGTTCAAAATATAGTAGACTCACCCTGAACTAGCTTTTAGCACCCATCCCAAAAAAACTTTGATCAGATGCCCTATCCTTTTTATCATCTGCTGGCTTTTGTAATTTCTACCGTCGTGGTCCTGTGGAGTACACCGATAGTCAAAAATATCGGGCTGAAAAGTGGACGAGTAGATTTACCCTGCGATCGCAAAGTGCATAAGCGTCCTATGGTTCGCTTGGGGGGAGTTTCTATCTTCATCGGTACACTCATCGCACTACTATTAGTTTGGTGCTTGGGTGGTTTTATCGGCGCAGATGGTCAGCCCCTCCCCCCTAAACAAGAATTTGAAATTTTAGGGGTCGCTATAGGCGCTATAGCATTCTTTCTCATTGGCTTGGGAGACGATTTATTTGGTCTGTCTCCCTTAACTCGATTAATCTTACAAACAGCGATCGCCAGTTCAGTCTGGGGGGTCGGAGTCCGCATTGAATTTCTGAGTATCCCCTACTTTGGCGGCTTAATACATATCGGCTGGTTAAGTTTACCCGTCACCGTCCTTTGGTTAGTGGGAATGACTAATGCTATAAATTGGATTGACGGTCTCGACGGTCTCGCTGCTGGAGTTTCCGGTATTGCAGCCGTGGTGATGTTAATCGCATCTCTATATATGAATCAACCCGCCGCCGCCCTCATTGCCGCCGCCCTAGCTGGGGGGTGTCTGGGATTTCTCCGATATAATTTTAACCCCGCTCAGATTTTTATGGGCGATGGCGGTTCCTATTTTATGGGGTTTACCTTGGCTGGTGTCGGAGTTATTGGTTTAGTTAAAACTACCGCCGTAACCTCTGTTTTACTACCCTATCTAATTCTAGCTGTGCCGATTTTGGATATGTCAGCAGTTATTATTGAACGATTACGACATGGAAAATCTCCCTTTGCTGCTGATAACCGCCATCTGCATCACCGACTACTAAAAGCGGGTTTATCTCAAAGGTTAACGGTTCTCTTTATCTATACTCTCACCCTATGGGTAGGGAGTTTGGCTCTGGCTTTCTCCGGTTTTCCCAGTGGTTTGGTCTATGCTTGGGGGGCTACCGGATTGTTGGGTTATACCAGTTGGAAAGCCGTAAAGCGTGCCAAATCATCAAGTTAATAATCTCTGACGATTTTTCATCATCAAATATATGACGGCTGAAATTATTTGTGTGGGGACAGAATTACTCCTGGGTAACATTACTAATACTAATGCCCAATTTCTGGGAGAACAATTAGCCGAACTTGGTATTCCTCACTATTATCAAACTGTGGTGGGAGATAACCCAGAACGTCTCAAAAAAGCGATCGCGATCGCCTCGGAAAGATCACAACTCCTAATTTTTACCGGAGGCTTGGGACCGACTCCCGACGACCTGACGGTAGAAACCATTGCCGACTTTTTCCAGACCCCCCTGATTGAAAAACCAGAAATCATCCAAGATATTGCCCAAAAATTCGCCAGCCGTGGGCGAGAAATGTCTCCCAGTAACCGCAAACAAGCCCTAATTCCCCAAGGGGCAGACATCCTCTACAATCCTATTGGTAGCGCTCCGGGGATTATTTGGCAACCAAAAGGCGATCGCCTCACCATCCTAACATTCCCCGGAGTTCCCGCCGAAATGAAACGAATGTGGGTAGAAATCGCCATTCCCTACCTACGGCTACAAGGCTGGTGTTCTCAGACCATCTACAGCCGCATCCTCAAATTTTGGGGGATTACCGAATCAGCATTAGCCGAACAAGTAGCCCCCTTCCTAGACCTACAAAATCCCACAGTAGCCCCCTATGCTAATTATGGCGAAGTCAAACTGCGAATTTCCGCCTGTGCCGAATCTGCCACCCGCGCCGCCGCACTTATTGAACCAATCGTAACCCAATTAAGACAAATTGCCGGATTAAACTGTTATGGTGCGGATGATGACACCCTCGCCTCCGTGGTCGGTCAGCATTTGCGACAAACACAACAGACCCTGAGTGTAGCTGAATCCTGCACCGGCGGCGGTTTGGGTAAAATGATTACCGAAATTTCTGGCAGTTCCCAATATTTCTTAGGTGGAGTTATCGCATACGATAACCGCATCAAACACCAACTCCTGGGAGTTAATGCCACCGACTTAGAGCAATTGGGGGCAGTATCCGCTACAGTTGCGGAACAAATGGCTCTGGGAGTGCGATCGCTCCTCCAAACCGACTGGGGACTATCCATAACCGGAATTGCTGGACCATCAGGAGGTACAGACAGCAAACCCGTCGGATTAGTATACATCGGACTAGCCCAACCCGACGGAACCGCCACCGTCCAAGAATTTCGTTTCGGGGACCAGCGAGAACGCTCCTGGATTCAACGAGCCAGCGCCTGTAGCGCCCTAGACCTACTCCGCCGCCAATTTTAACCTGATCATCTTGCCAAATTCTATGAAGATTTGTTATGATTAAATCAGTGCTGGGCAACTAGCTAATCTTAGGGTATGTCAGTTTTGCTAACAGTAGGCACTGAAGGCTAATAGTCTGTCTACCCATTTCGTGTAGGAGCAGTTCCGAAATTGCTACTACCCTAAAATCAAAGAAATTGCGGGTTGGAGTTAGATTAGCCTGCGAATTTGTAAAAAGGAGCCATTTTTGCAATGGAATACATTGAAAAGGTACTGGAGAAACTCCGGGAATGGGCGCGGGATCTAATCGAAGCATTATTAGGTCCAGAAGCACAACCGGAAGCGGAACCAGTTCCTGTGCCAGTAAGAGATTTTCCTCGCCAGAGATAGTGGTAAATCAGTTTAAAGTCAACTGCTGAGGTATTAAGAAATTGTTAAGTATTCTGGTGCTGCATGGTCCTAACCTAAACCTCTTAGGTCAGCGGGAACCGGGTATCTATGGCAAAGCCACTTTAGATGACATTAACCAACTGCTAACACAGGAGGCAGCATCATTAGGGGCTGAGGTTGTGGCTAGGCAGTCTAATCACGAGGGAGTCTTGGTCGATGCCATTCACTCGGCATTAGATCACCATCATGGCTTGCTGATCAATGCAGGAGCCTATACTCATACCAGTATTGCTATTAGGGACGCTATATCAGCAGTCAAAATTCCCACTGTTGAGGTTCACCTGAGTAATATTTACACCCGCGAACCCTTTAGGCATCATTCCTATATAGCCCCGATCGCGATCGGTCAGATTAGCGGTTTTGGGGCTGATAGTTATTGTTTAGGTTTGAGAGCATTGGTAAACTATCTGCGATCGCCCTAAAACCCAAACCTTCCACATGGAACACCCATTATTAGCAAAGTTCCAAGGCGCTTTGCTAGGCGCGGCTTGCGGTAGTTATCTCAGTCATCACCCACCCGAACCGGACTGGGTGGGTTTAACTATGGCTTGCACCGCCAGTCTCATTGAGCATCAAGGCTTAGATTTAGACCATTGGGGTCAAATTTGGCAAAAAAGCTGCCAGCGCCCCCCAGATAGCCCACCAAACCCCGATGAAGCGGCTTTAATTGCCTTCCCTGTAGCTCTATTTTTCCATGAAAACCGACCCCTCCAGCAACAGCAATTAAAACAATTAGCCGAAATATGGTCTGAGAGTGATGGCAGTCTGGAAAGGGAAGCCACAATGTTAGTGATGGGTGAAATCATAGCCCAAATCATGGCAACAGCAAGGGATAATCGCCCCATAATACGGAGGATATTAGAAAACCTATCCACCAACAACACCAGGGTTGAGCAGCAACTGTCTCAGGTGCAAATAGCCCTAGCTGAATCAATGACGCTGATACAAACACAGGCGCATTTGTCGAGTTTTCCTCATTCCAGCCTAGCCCTAGGATTGTACTGTTTTCTGAGTACACCTGAGCAACCCCTATTAACCCTAAAGCGTTCATCCCAAGTTAATTCAAGGTCTGCACTGACAACCATCATCAGTGGTATATTATCGGGAGCCTATAATACTCTGTTAGGCATTCCTGTCGGTTGGAGAATCAACCATCAAACTCCCTACCCCCCAGCGGAAATCTCTATGCTTGACCTAGGAGAAAAATTATTTAAAATTTGGTCTGGGGTTGATCCATGCGCCCTGGACAGTGCTTTAATTTAACAGGTCCACAATATGGCGGGGGTTATCTAGCGATCGAAAGGCGATCGCATTATTCTCCATAGTCTTAGATCAGGGGTTTTGCTTCTGGAAGTTTGCCGATCCGATATTTGGTGGCAATTTCCCAGACGGTGGGACTGCTAACCATAATGTAATGGTTGGGGTTACGAATTGTGGTCATTGAAAAGCCACCAGAGGAGGATATGAGTATCAACGAGATAGCTTATTCCCATCGCTGCAATTCTTCTTCTGGTAAAGGTTCAAAAAATGCGTCTGAGAGTTCTCCGGTGAGTAAACCAGGGCGGCGCGGTTCCGCTTCGTTATCGGTCACAGTGGCAGATTTTTCTGGATTTAAACCCAAACGGAAATAGTGAATTAGGTCATAAATTTCGGTGAGTTTGTCTTCGGGAATAGCTTGTAATTCTTGGATGATTTTTTCAATTAACATAAATTCTGCCATATTCCATGGTTAGATTAACTAGAAATATCCCAAATTTTAGGCGGCGGTGTCCTCGTTACTGGCAGCCATTTCTTTAGCCTTTTCGCTGGTGAGATTTTTCTGGGTGTTGGGTTTCGTCCCATAACTCATCCAAGCTGAGGGCGTGGGAGTAACTTTACCCCAGCCACACTCTACACACTGCACATATGTTGTCCCCACCTGAGAACATTGCCCGGATCAATACATTGAAACTGCCGAACAGAACCATTGACTATTCCAAAAGTTCGACTCAGACCTGTTCTATATTTGGCATAGGTAACAGCACTGACATCGCCACAATTGCTGATTATTTGGTGCGATAGAGAGTTAAGCATTTGAGGAGAATTTAATATATCATCCGCCCACTCAAATTGTCGTGGATGAAAGGGGTATCCACCTAACTTAACTACTAGATGAGCCAATCGACCGGAAGGAAAAGCCCGCCACCTTTCTCTAACGTCCCTAACTTCAAAGTTAACAACGATATTCCGACGATTTTGAATAGTGGTCCTAACGTTTATTACTGCATTACGACAAGAATTAGACTGTGCAAAAGATGGCAATTGACTGCCAAAAAGCAGACTTATACTACAAAAGAGAACGGTGATTGATTGTTTCATAAAAAACTCCTATCCGTGATGGCGGCGAGGGTGGTAAAGGTTTCTTAGGAGGTTTGGGGGGTGGCTATGGTCTCAAGGCGGGGGTTCCCGGCGGATAGATTCTGGCTTTGACTCCCTTGTGAATAAACTCGATCGCACCATTAGCACTATAATACCATCAGAGGATAGGTGATTGTCGATTTTCCGGGCAAGTCGCCCCTCAATTCCCGCCGCCAATCTATGTATCCCGACACTCAAAAAAGGGGGTGGTTCGCGGGACTTATACCCGTCCGAACAAAACACAAGTTAAAATAACAAATACTGCCCGCCGCTAGGCAGAAAAGGGGCGGATTCGAGGGGTCTAGGACCTAAATAACTACTGGTGCGGAAATATGACTCATCCCAATTGAGGAATATCGCGCCGGGGATTTAGGTTAAATTTAAATTGTGCCGGATAGGTTTGTATGGATAGGTTTGAGTCAATCACCCGACAGATTGAAAGGCTTCGGAGTCATACTCGCCATTTATCATCGCGAGGAGGGACGGCTGAAGTGGTAAATCAGGGTACAAATAAGCAAAAATCTAGTGCGATCGCATTGAAGAACTCAGAAACTCCGGCGGGAAACGGTAACGGTTCCCCGACCCGGAAAAGGCGATCGTCTCAAATCGGTTATCCCCTCCTGTGGGTAATAGCAATTAGCACCCTCACAGGTGTCATGGGGGTTCGCTTTTATAACCAACCCAGATTATCAGTCGGCAGATATGCTCCCGAATCCTTTATCGCTCCGGCTGATGCTACTATTGAAGACATAAAAACCACCGAAGAAAAGCGCCGAGCCGCTCAGATGGGGGAGATATCCGTTCTGGTTATCGATCCGACTATTGACCGGGAAATTCTGCAAAACCTGGAATCAGTATTTGATCAAATTAACACCATTCGAGAATTAGCTGGACCCCTTCCCTATGTTAACACTGGCATTGTCTCCACAGATGTCCAGAGCCATATTCGCCAGCTACCACAACGACAATGGCAAGAGTTGATTACCAAAGTTAATCAGACCCCTAGTTTAGAAACCACCGACGAACCGGAAACCGTCACGGTCGATAAATCTAATATCCAAAAGTTTAAGAGTAAATTGGAGCAGGAAAGACAGCAACGTAAGGCTTATTTACAACTGTCTCAATACCGCAACCGAGTTGACGAGGAAGTTTTTTCAGATTTAATCTCGGAAATCTCAAATGCTCGTCGCAGCTATGCCCAAGCGGTTGATTTACTCTCCGAACAACAGACCTCAGAAGCTAGAGAGCTATATGATAGCACTGTATTAAACTGGTCTGATCAACTATGGCAAGAGACCCAATTTAGCATTTTACAGATAGCTAGACAAATGCTATCCCAAGGTATCGCTCTAGGTTTACCTAATGACATTATCAGACAAGCTGCCAGTCTCCATATTAACGGTGTAATTCCCCCAGAATCCCAAGGCTTTGCTAATACAGTTTTAACCAGATATCTCCGACCTAATTTGATTAAAGATCCCGTAGCTACCCGACGACGAGCTGAATTAGCTGCCCAAAAAGTTGAAACTGTGATGGTGAATGTCAATCAAGGTGATGTGATTATCCAAGAAGGTGAGACGATCACTCAGCGAGAATTTGTCATCCTTGACTATTTTGGGAAGAGTGAACGGGGGATTAATTGGAGAGGCTTAATGGGGTTTGTCTGCTTAGTGACAGTCTCGATTGTGATTGTGCTTGTAGTACAAAGAAAATTCCGTCCGGGTTTGCGACGACGAGATTATATTCTCTTATTGATACTAAGTCTCAGCACTCCGGTGTTATTACTGTTAAAAATACCAGCTACGAATTTGCCAGCGGTGGGGTTATTAATCGGGAGTTTTTATGGCTCTGCAGTCGGTGTGACTGTGGTAACTCTCCTATCAATAATGCTTCCCATTGGTATGGAAATTGAGACCATTTCCCTGGTGGCTAGTGCCGCTGGTGGTCTGGTGGGTAGTTTAATGGCTGGAAAGTTGCGATCGCGTGAAGAATTAGCCCTCCTAGGTGGGGCGGTAGGTATAACTCAAGGGCTAGTTTATTTAATCGCTACCCTGATGGTAAGTTCTACGGCTACGGTGATTTTTCATGTGCTGCTGGGGGCGGTCACTCTCAAAGTTTTGGAAGGTTTGGCTTGGAGTATTGTCGCTTTAGGATTAAGCCCCTATTTAGAGCACGTTTTTGACCTAATTACACCCATACGACTAGCAGAATTAGCTAATCCGAATCGCCCCCTACTGAAAAGATTAGCCACAGAAGCTCCTGGCACTTTTCAGCATACCATGTTTGTGGCTAGTTTAGCAGAAGCCGCCGCCAGTCACCTAGGCTGTAATGTGGAACTGGTACGGACGGGAACCCTTTACCATGATATTGGTAAAATGCACGACCCCCTAGGATTTATTGAAAATCAGATGGGTGGTCCGAATAAACATGATGAAATTGACGACCCCACAGAAAGCGCTCGCATTATTAAAAAGCACGTCAGCGAGGGTTTAGTTATGGCTCGTAAATGTCGCTTACCTAAAGCTATTCAGGCTTTTATCCCCGAACATCAGGGACAAATGTTGATTGCTTATTTTTACTATGCAGCCCAACAAAAAGCCAAAGAAGATAATAGCATTGTAGTTAAGGAAGAAGATTTCCGCTATGATGGACCTATCCCCCAATCTAAGGAAACTGGTATTGTCATGTTAGCAGATTCCTGTGAGGCGGCATTGCGATCGCTTAAAGATGCCACCCACGAAGAAGCCTTACAAATGGTTAATAAAATTCTGCGCGCTCGGTGGCAAGATAATCAATTAGTAGATTCGGGATTAACACGGGAAGAAATGGCAAAAATTGCCGAAATTTTCGTCCGGGTCTGGGAACAAGTTAACCATAAACGTATCGCTTACCCCAAAGGTGTTTTCTCATCAAGATAATGGATAATTGACAAATGTTTTCCCAAGTTTATTATTTACTCTGCTCTCAAAAAGATGGTCAATATGTAGCCGCTCATCCTAACCCGGATTTACCCGAAAGCTATGTGCTGCTATTTGCCGAACATTTTGAAGCCCTTAGCTACCTGAACCAACATGGCGCAGAAGTTAGCGATCGCTTTACCGTTGAATCTATCTCAGGTTCTCAAATCCAAAGCATTGTTCAACGTTGGGGATTTTCTGGCTTGGGGATGGTCAAAGACCCCCTGATTCCCACCATTGAATTTTTATCCATTCAACCGGGATAATAATAACCGCTCCCTGGGGTATTTCCTCTAACTGCATTTCACAGATGCCATCTAGCCCTCAATGTGCAAAAATAATCCCAGAGAGTTCTATGATCATCAACAGCGCGGAGTTAAACTGTGGAGTCCCGATATAATCCTGCATCCATCGAACAGAAGTGGCAAAACACATGGGCTGAACAGGGGTTGTACCAAACCCATCAAGACCCCAATAAACCCAAATTTTATGCCCTATCCATGTTTCCCTACCCATCGGGAAGCCTGCACATGGGTCATGTGCGTAATTACACCATCACCGATGTAATCGCGCGACTGAAGCGGATGCAAGGATATCGCGTCCTACACCCCATGGGATGGGATGCCTTTGGACTACCAGCCGAAAATGCAGCCATTGATCGCGGTATCCCTCCCCAAACCTGGACTTATCAAAACATCGCCCAAATGCGCGAACAACTCCAACGGCTGGGATTTTCCATTGATTGGGATGCTGAAGTAACCACCTGTTCGCCGGAATATTATCGCTGGACTCAGTGGATTTTTCTGCAATTTTTCCAAGCCGGACTCGCCTACCAAAAAGAATCGGCGGTTAACTGGGACCCCATCGACCAAACCGTATTAGCTAACGAACAAGTAGATAATGAGGGGCGTTCCTGGCGTTCTGGTGCCATAGTAGAACGGAAATTATTGCGCCAGTGGTTCCTCAAAATTACCGACTACGCCGAAGAACTCCTCAATGACCTGGAAAAACTCCCCGGTTGGCCAGAACGAGTGAAACTAATGCAGGCTAACTGGATTGGTAAATCTGTGGGGGCGCGTTTAGATTTCCCCATTGTGGGAGTTGATGATCAAATCTCTGTGTTTACCACCCGTCCTGATACGGTCTATGGGGTGACTTACGTTGTTCTCGCCCCAGAACATCCCTTAGTCGCCCAAGTTACCACAAAAGACCGCAAAGCTGAGGTAGAAGCCTTTATTAAACAAGTGACGGCTGAAAGCGAAATGGAACGCACCGCTGAGGATAAACCCAAGCGCGGCATTCCCACGGGTGGAAAAGCTATCAATCCTTTTACTAAAAAAGAGGTTCCTATTTGGATTGCGGATTATGTCCTCTATGAATACGGAACTGGCGCGGTGATGGGGGTTCCCGCCCATGATGTCAGAGATTTTGCCTTTGCTACTCAATACAATTTACCCATTCGCCAGGTGATTGTTCCTGATGATGCTGATAACGATAATGACCCGGATGATGAGGTGAAGCAAGCCTACACGGAACCGGGAATTATGGTAGACTCAGGACCTTTTAGCGGCGAACACTCTAGCCACGGTAAACAGGCGGTGATTGAGTATGCGGAAGATGAAGGCTATGGGGAAGGAAGGGTTCAATATCGCCTCCGGGATTGGTTGATTTCTCGTCAACGCTATTGGGGTTGTCCCATTCCGATTATTCATTGTCCTGACTGTGGGGCGGTTCCGGTTCCTGATGGGGATTTACCTGTGAAATTGCCGCAAAATGTGGAATTTAGCGGCCGTGGTCCGTCTCCGTTGGCAACTTTGGAAGATTGGGTTAATGTTCCCTGTCCTAGTTGTGGCACGCCAGCCAAGCGGGAAACTGACACTATGGATACGTTTATTGATTCTTCCTGGTATTTCCTGCGCTATCCTGATGCTAAAAATGCTGACCAGGTTTTTGATGTGGCTCAGACTAATGATTGGATGCCTGTTGATCAGTATGTGGGGGGGATTGAACACGCGATTCTACATTTGTTGTATTCTCGCTTTTTTACTAAGGTACTACGCGATCGCAATTTATTAAAGTTTGATGAACCTTTCCAGCGGTTATTAACCCAGGGGATGGTGCAGGGGATTACTTACAAAAACCCGAAAACTGGTAAATATATCCCCCCGAATCTAGTTAACACCAATGAACCCAAAGACCCGGAAACAGGCGATCGCTTGCAGGTTTTCTTTGAGAAAATGTCGAAATCCAAATATAATGGAGTTGATCCATTATTGGTAATGGAAAAATATGGCGCAGACACCGCCCGTATGTTTATCCTCTTTAAAGCACCCCCAGAAAAGGATTTAGAATGGGATGATGCTGATGTCGAAGGACAATTTAGATTCCTGAATCGGGTATGGCGGTTAGTTACCGAATTTGCGGCTAATCACTCGGTTAGTAGTACCAAATCAACTACTGGGAATCTGAATAAAGCCGAAAAAGACCTGCGCCGCGCTATCCATAATGCTATTAAAGAAGTTACCGAGGATTTAGAGGGGGATTACCAATTTAATACAGCCGTATCGGAAATGATGAAATTGAGTAACGCCCTATCTGATAACAGCAAAATTCAAGACTCCCCCATTTATCAGGAAGGAATCGAGACTCTGTTAAAACTTCTGGCTCCTTTTAGTCCCCATATTACTGAGGATTTGTGGCATCAAATTGGTCATAGTGATTCAGTTCATCTACAGTCTTGGCCGACATTTGACCCCAGTGCTTTAGTGGTGGATGAAATCACCTTAGTAATTCAAATCAATGGTAAAACTCGCGGCACTATTCAGGTGGCTAGTGGGGCGGATAAGTCTACTTTGGAACAACTAGCCAAAGACTCAGAAATTGCTCAACGACACCTGGAGGGTAAGCAACTACGCAAGGTGATTGTTGTACCTGGTAAGTTAGTCAATTTTGTGGTCGGTTAATTTACCATTTAACGATTTGGGTAGGGTGCGTCCAAACCCGGCTATATAAATCCTCACCGAATAACTATCGGCTGACGCACCTTCAATCAATTATCGGGTGTTCAGGATAATTCTCTAATCATGATTTGGGTAGGGTGCGTCCAAACCCGGCTATATAAATCCTCACCGAATAACTATCGGCTGACGCACCTTCAATCAATTATCGGGTGTTCAGGATAATTCTCGGTGTCTGACGCACCCTACGGGAACTAGGGTAGCTGGGGGTTAAAAGCGGATTTTGTTTTTCATAAAATGCCCGAAAAGTCCGAAACAAAGGGCAATTTCTGCGACAATGATTTGATCACCAAAATGGTGATGGCGTTGGGGGGAATGATAATGAACTTGGCTGATAGCATTTAAGTCAATAATGCGATCGCTGATGGGAATCATCAACTTATCCCAGTGGCTACCTTCGCCAATTTCTACAGCCCAACTACCCATGACTGAGTAATCAGGTTCAAACAAAAATAAACCGTTTTCGTCTGTTAGTCCTTTGGTCTCGGGTAAATTGGAATCGGCGGGAGGATGCACGACTACATCGGCATTATAAAAGGGTTCTCCGGTACTAAATACGGCCTCGATTTCTAGGGCTTCCCCTTGTAGATGATAGTTGGTGAGGACACTATGGGCTAAGGCATCTCCGGGAAAACCTAGGAGACTAATAAAAATGGCGATCGCTACTACAAACTGTTTAAATTTCATCGGCTTTGGAGAATACTAAAATTGACTAATTGGCACTACTGATATCGGTCGTTTTAGGCGAAAGAGTGGGCTGAGATAAATGTTAAACCCATGCCAATCAAAACGACAAAGAAGGCACTTACAATAGATAACTTCTGCAAAATCATCTGATTTTCTGGGAACTTTTCCAGCCACTGACCAGCATAAACGGCTACTAAGCCTAAACTGACTAGGACTAATGCTAACCCTAAACTAAAACTGCCCACTAGAAATAATCCATAGACGATCTGGTGTAGGGCTACTGCACTTAATAACAGAACAAGTGCTGTAGGGCAAGGAACTAACCCGCCAGCAATCCCTAATTTAATCAGAGATGATACACTACTTGAGGTGTGGCTGTGGCTGTGACTGTGGCTGTGGCTGTGACTGTGACCGTGGCTGTGACCGTGGCTGTGGCTGTGGCTGTGGCTGTGGCTGTGGCTGTGACTGTGACTGTGGCTGTGGCTGTGGGAATTTAATCTTTTTCTGAGTAGGTCTAAGCCAATGAGACAAATGGCGAATCCACTGAAACCACTCAGTAGGGGATACAATTGTTCTGGTAAGATATATTGGGAAGCAAATAGGGCGATCGCACCTAAGACAAAAACACTGAGGGTATGGGTGGCTGTGGTGGTGACTCCTAGTAAAATGGCTTGTTGTGGGGTTCCCTTACTGCCGATTAAATAGGCACTTACTAGGGTTTTACCATGTCCTGGGGATAGGGCATGAATTGCACCTAGACCAAAGGCAATGGCTACCCCTACCAGAATTGTAGTTAAATTCGGATCGGCTGTAAGCAGATTCACCAAATCGGCGCTATGGTTGAGATGGGCGAAAATTAGATTTGCTCTCATGTTAACAGTGATATGCTATAGGTCTGATTTGACGGTTAAGTTGATATTACGACAATAGCCAATTATAAGCTGTCGTTGATGGATATGGGGAAAAGTTGCAGGGTGAGTTTTGGTTGATGACTTGTGATTATGATTGATTTGCCCTAATAGTGCGGTTGATTTTTGGGCAGTTTGATAAGTCTCATGGGTGAGGATTTACAGGTGATTAAATAACGGAGATTTACGGGACTATTTTAAGGTTCTGATAGTCACCACCTGGGGAGGTGTAGCATCTGGGGGATAGCGGAAATCTAACCGAACTAAACGGGTTTCTTGTGGCTTCAGCTTGAGAGTTAGTAGGGGTTCAAGAATTTGTCCGCGACGATGCCATAAATGCAGATATTTAGTATTTTCCACAGAGCGATCGTCGTGATATTGTAGGCGGACGGTGCCGCGAAAATAGGGGAAATCCCAGGGAGGCTGTCGGAACATCAACCCGCCTTGGGATAGGTTTTCTTCCTTTTGAGGAGTTTCTAAAGTAATGGTGACTACCTGTTGAGTATCTGTAGGATTAAACAGGGGAGTAGTTAGATCATAATGAACGCCATAATTACCATGGGATTGATAAGCAGTATCAGGATAGCGAACGGCTAATTCGGCGGCTTGAATTTGACGGGTTCCCAAGGTGCCGCTTCGGATGGTACTAATCACATAAGAAATGGCTTTTCCGGCTTCAGGAATAGTTAGGTAGTTAGCGGCTTCATCAACTAAATCGGCTTGCCATTTAGAACCCTTTTGTACTCCAGCGACTCGACTATAAACTAACTGACCAGTAGTTTGTTCGGGTGGAGTTGGTAAGCGATCGCGAGGCTGTGCTAAACTGCCATTATACAGGAGATTTTGCCATTCTTGTAATTCTGGCGATCGCTCCTTACCATCAGGGGAAATCTTGGCATACATTGCCAAACTTGCCACATACAGATGAGAAGGAGTGGGAACAGTGCCACTGGTGGTACAATTGAGGCGCATAAAAGTCGATCGCCCATTGACCGGACGTTCCAAGCCTTTAACCGGAATTGGATGATTTAACAACATCCGCATTTCGCCGGGGGGAATTTCTAACTGAGAGGGAAAATCGGCTAGTCGGGTTCCCCGCATCACCGCATCAACGGCGCGAATACCGGGTCCTGAATAGACATTTCCCAGGGAATTATCAGCCATGGGCGGTTTCTCCTGAAAAGGGGCATCAGGTTCCAACAAATAACTCGCCACCGCCGGAATATGCAGCCTCACAGGCTCGTTATGGGGGTTGTAGACCAAAATACCTATATAGAGGGTTTTGGACTCTGGTGGCGTATGTACGAAGTGATGGGCGAACAATTCAAACTCACCCCCCAGAGGATAATCAAGATGGGCTTCTGGGACAGCCTTACCATGAGGGGGAAATGTGGATAGCAAAATTCCCTCCTGCTTCACCCACTCCGGGCTGTTACTATTAAACATTGGGATATCGTCCAAAGCGCCGGGGAGAGGTCGCACTTCCCCCGGTTGAATGGCGACTGAATGTTCCCTTTGGGCTTTCAGAGCAGCCAATAGGGGGTTTTTAGGGGACTTCCAGGCTAGTAATTGGGTAGTTACCTGGCTTTTCACCGGAACTACCACGGACACCCGAAACAAGATCCCCGCCAAACCGCCGCCTAAAGCTGCGAGTGCGACAATGCAAATAGAGGTGATGAGATTGAAAACTCGATCCTTCATTGATCCTGAGATTTTAGAGTTCCAAATTGTTAATTGATTATGTCCTATTCACCACAATTCCTCAGCGGGAGCGAAATTCGTCAGAAATTCCTCAATTTCTACGCCGAACGTCAGCATAAAATTATGCCTAGCGCTTCTTTGGTCCCAGAAGATCCTACCGTCCTGCTAACTATCGCGGGAATGCTACAGTTTAAACCCATATTTCTAGGACAGCGACCCCGGGAAGTTAACCGCGCCACTACGTCCCAGAAATGTATCCGCACCAATGATATCGAAAATGTAGGACGCACCGCCCGCCATCATACTTTTTTTGAGATGTTGGGTAATTTTAGCTTTGGAGACTATTTTAAAGAACAAGCGATCGCTTGGGGTTGGGAAATTTCTACCGAGGTATTCGGACTGCCGCCAGAACGTTTAATTGTTAGTGTATTTGAGGAGGACGACGAAGCCTTTGCGATTTGGCGAGATCAAATTGGTATCCCCCCCCACCGCATTCAACGTATGGGTGAAGAAGATAACTTCTGGAAATCTGGACCGACGGGACCCTGTGGCCCCTGTTCGGAGATTTATTATGATTTCCACCCAGAAAAGGGGGATGACAATATCGACTTGGAAGATGATAGCCGATTTATTGAATTTTACAACCTGGTTTTTATGCAATATAACCGGGATGCTGATGGCAACCTGACCCCTTTACAAAATCAGAATATTGACACGGGTATGGGGTTGGAAAGAATGGCGCAAATTCTGCAATGTGTGCCGAACAACTATGAAACTGATCTGATTTTCCCGATTATTAAAACGGCGGCGGATCTGGCGGGTATTGATTACGCTAAAAGTGATGATAAAACTAAGGTTTCTCTCAAGGTGATAGGGGACCATCTGCGGGCGGTGGTTCATCTGATTGCTGATGGGGTGACTGCTTCTAATGTGGGGCGAGGTTATATTCTGCGGCGCTTAATTCGCCGGGTGGTACGTCATGGGCGCTTGATTGGTATCACCGGAGAATTTACTACCAAGGTGGCGGAAACGGCGATTGGTTTATCGGAAGATGTTTACCCGAATACCCGCGAACGGGAAAGGGTGATTAAGGGGGAATTGCAACGGGAAGAATCGCGGTTTTTGGAGACTTTGGAAAGAGGAGAAAAACTGCTGGCTGAATTGTTGGCAAAACAGCCGGATCAAATTTCTGGTCAGGATGCTTTTGTTCTCTATGATACCTATGGATTTCCCCTAGAATTAACTCAGGAAATAGCTGAGGAAAATGGGTTAACTGTTGATGTGGATGGTTTTGAGGCGGAAATGTCTGCCCAAAGAAAGCGATCGCAAGCCGCCCATGAAACTATTGATTTAACTGTTCAGGGTAGTTTGGATAAGTTGGCAGAACAGATCCACCCAACGACATTTTTGGGCTATGATTTCCCGGACTCTGAAGCGACGGTGGAAGCGGTTTTAATTGCTGGTAAATCGGTGACGGAAGCGGTGGCGGGAAGTGAGGTGCAAATTGTGCTTGACCAAACTCCTTTTTATGGGGAGTCTGGGGGACAAATTGGCGATCGCGGTTATTTGACTACTTCTGATGTGATTGTCCGGGTTGATGATGTGAAAAAAGATTCGGATATTTTTATTCACTTTGGTAGGGTGGAAAGGGGAACTTTAACTGCGGGAATTACTGTGAATGCACGCATTGACCGCGCTTGTCGTCGTCGCGCGCAGGCTAATCATACGGCTACCCATTTATTGCAAGCGGCACTAAAATTAATTGTTGATCCGGGTATTTCTCAGGCGGGTTCTTTGGTGGCTTTTGACCGCCTACGATTTGATTTTAACTGTCCTCGTGCTTTGACAACTGAGGAGTTACAACAGGTGGAAAATCAGGTGAATAGTTGGATCGCTGAAGCACACCCAGCCACGGTGACACAAATGGCTTTAGAGGAGGCTAAAAATAAGGGGGCGATCGCTATGTTTGGGGAAAAATATGCGGCGGTGGTGCGGGTGGTTGATTACCCGGGTGTATCTATGGAGTTGTGCGGCGGAACTCATGTTACTAATACGGCGGAAATTGGATTATTTAAGATAGTTTCGGAAACCGGAATTGCGGCGGGTATTCGGCGCATTGAAGCTGTCGCGGGACAGTCGGT
The DNA here is from genome assembly GCF_051859755.1 of Limnospira sp. Taxonomy (NCBI): domain Bacteria; kingdom Bacillati; phylum Cyanobacteriota; class Cyanophyceae; order Oscillatoriales; family Sirenicapillariaceae; genus Limnospira; species Limnospira sp. The sequence continues at coordinate 37,448 of NZ_JBIMLI010000002.1, read as the reverse complement.
TTTGGATTATTTGAATGTCCGAGATGCGGTGGTTAAAGAATTAGGCGATCGCTTGAAAGCTAAACCGGAGGAATTGCCAGAACGCTTCACTAATTTACAAGCGGAATTAAAAACGACTCAGAAACAGTTGGAAGCTGTGAAAGCTGAGTTGGCTATAGCACAATCTGACCAATTATTATCTACTGCTGAAAGGGTGGGAGATTTGCCAATTCTGGTGGCGGAACTTCCCGGAGTTGATGGAGAGTCCCTGAAAACGGCGGCGGAACGTTTACAGCAGAAATTAGGCGAAAGTGCGGTGGTTTTGGGGTCTGTAAGTGATGGTAAGGTTAGCCTAGTGGCGGCTTTTAGTCCGGTGGTAGTTAAGGATAAGAAGTTGCAGGCTGGTAAGTTTATTGGTGCGATCGCTAAATTATGCGGCGGTGGCGGCGGTGGTCGTCCGAATTTAGCCCAAGCTGGCGGACGCGACCCTAGTAAATTACCCGAGGCTTTATCAACAGCAAAATCTCAGCTAATTGACGCATTGAAATAGTTAGTAAATCAGGTGGGTATTTTACCCACCTTTTTTGATACCTAGGCTATAATTATGGCTACAGGTTCAACGAATAATGAATCCAGATAATTAATTAAGTGCCTAGATTTATGTTATAATTGGCTGCTGCCATAATTTACCGATAACGTCAAACTATGAAAATCAATCAACTACAATATTACGATGAAGAATATCAATGGAGGCTGGCACCCATAGATTTATTAGAAAATTGTAACCTACTGGTGGGGGTGTCTGGTGCTGGGAAAACCAGAATCTTAAAATCTATCTATAGTTTAAAAGCCATAGCCAATGGTGCGTCTTTAAATGGCGTTAGCTGGAGTGTTAATTTTTCTACCAAAGATAATCATCAATATCTGTGGTCTGGTAAATTTGAAACCAAAGAAAATTTAACCCTTATTGATAGTGATTCTGAGAAAAAAAACCCGGCTAGAATTCTCGAAGAAACTCTCCAATTAAATGGAGATATCATTGTCAATAGAACGCCAGAAAACATAATTTTTCAGGGTTCAAAAACCCCTAAGTTATCGCCTTTTGAGAGCGTTATAGAATTATTAAAAGAAGAAGATATTATTATTCCAATTAAACAAGAACTAGACAAAATTATAATTACTGATTCAGCACGTGATTTTGATAAAATCTGGAGATTACCAGTCTCTGTATTTAGAAAGCATGAAAATGCCTCTTTGTCAGTTATTAAAGGAAGTGATTTACCTATTTTTATTAAATTGGCTATTGTTTATAGAATACTTCCCCAAGAGTTTGCCAAAATCAAAACAACTTTTATCAGTATCTTTAATAATGTCGAAGATATCAAAGTAGAAACTTTAAAAGATGAGGATATTCCTATGGCATTATCCCGATTATTACAAGAGGCGACGATGGTTAGTATCAAGGAAAAAGGGGTAGACAAATGGATTGATAATATTTCATCAGGAATGTTTAAAACTTTGATGTATATCAGTGAATTATATTTATCTCCTAATGATGGCGTGATTCTGATTGATGAATTTGAGAATAGTTTAGGAGTTAATTGCATTGAACAGGTCACGGAGTTAATTTTAACCGATAGACAATCTCAATTTATTCTGACCAGCCATCACCCTTATATCATTAATAATATCAGTCCTGCTTATTGGAAAATAGTCACTCGTAAAGGGGGTTTAGTCACCGTGAAAAGTGCCAAAGATTTTCATATCCCAGAATCGAGACAAAAGGCTTTTATTGATTTAATTAATGTCCTTAAAGATGACGAACTGGCAAATAATAATAATTATCATCTCATAAGTTCATAAGCCTAATTGATAATTAATTTGAGTCTGGGGGCGGGTTTAGCAATATGGTCGCTGGGAAATTTAATTGACTGTGGAACCCGCCCCTACGGGATAAATGCTAGTTTTTGTGAAATGATTAAAACCCAAATATCTACATAGGTGGATATTCGGTAGATAATTCCTGGGGTGGGGTAGCGGTTAGATGGAGATTTGCGCCAGTTTGAGGATGCTGGAAACTCAGAGAATAAGCGTGTAAATAATATCCACAATCTCCCGGAAATGTGCTATGATGGTTTGAGGTTGGGTCGGGTATGCGTGGCTTTCCGCCAATGGTATAAAGAGGATCTCCCACTAGGGGAAATCCGGCGGCGGCGAGGTGAATGCGAATTTGATGGGGTCTACCTGTCAGAATGGTTACTTGTACGATCATTTTATCGGTGTCTCGCTTAATTACTTGACAGTGACTTTCGGCGGATAATCCGGTTTCTGTCGCGCCGTAAATATACCCGATAATCGGATGGGGAATTTTGCCGATCGCACAATTAATACTAAAATAATCCCTAGGACTACAACCTTCAGCTAAGGCTAAATAAACCTTAGTAATTTGTCGGTGGCGCATTTGTTGGGTTAAATGCGATCGCCCTAAGGTAGACCTCGCCAATAGCACCAGTCCTGATGTTCCCCTACCTAAGCGATGAATTGGTATCGGTGTATCCTGGGGATATTCCCTTTGTAATTGTCGCAGTAGGGTATGTTCCAAAAAACCGCCACCAGGTATCACTGGAAGTCCTGACGGTTTAGCAACTACTAAAATATCTGCATCCTCATAAATTACCTGGAAAGATAGGGGAACATCTGGTTCACTCCACGGGGGTCGATGATAGGCGAGTTGCTGTCCGGCTTGAAGTTCTATTTCTGCTGTCGCTGGCTTTCCATCTAACCAAATCTGCTGCTTATTAATGCGATCGCACCATTCATTTCTACTGGAATGGGTATATCGCTTGCTATAGTAATCCAAGACAGTTAATCCGGCGCTAAGGCGATCGACTTTTTCCCGATAAATCCAACCTGAATTTAACAATTAACTCTCTTCTCAAGACATGAGATTAAATCTATCACCAAATCACCAATTTGTCAACCCATGACCATCACATATCACCTGGGGGAAACTCTCCCTAACAGGTAAATTTCCCCCTCAACATACTAGATGATTACACCAAATTTTATACATGAGATAACCTTCGATTAATTGGTGAATTAAAGTAGACTTTACTGCGGTTTGTTTAGGAGTGTTTTTACCTGCTCTAGTAAAACTGTGGGAATTTGGCAAATACCCCCTTGTTCCAGTACACCCCAAGTCATTTCTAGCCAAGGTTCCCGTTTATGGATTACTTCCTCTATTTCCAAAGAACTATGCAGAACCGTCAGACATTTGAGATTACCGCGATCGCGACAAAATTCATGCCACGGGGCAATTTCTTCTGGCTTAGAACTAATGATTAAATAATGAGTACAGGCTTCTAGTAACGGTACTTTTTCCGTCTGTACTTGACCACCTACATCTACCACAACTAAAGTTTTTTGACGACGTAGATTAAGGATAGCTTGACTATGATGCTGGAAAAAATTATCAGTTATCCCACCTTTATAAGCAAGTTTATAGGCTTCGCGATCGCTTGATTTTGTCATCTCCCCTAACTCCAAAATCCAGTTACCTTCACCATCCCAGTGAGCCCTCTGTAAATATATGTCAGAATACTCAGTTAATAGGGTGCGGAATAGTGCGTGGGACAGGACAGATTTACCGCTGTCAGGTGGTCCTACAATCATCATGGCTGGACACAAACGCGGGGGTAAATTTTCCTGTACATCGATAGATAAAACCTGTCCGACCTGAGTTTGGCGGGAGTGGGTGGCAACTACCACCGCACCTAAGCGCGGATCGTAGCAAGCCACCCAAGCAGCCGGGTGTAGTTCATGAATTAGATAGCCATAAAGCCAGATCGGACCACGCCCGGAAATAACTATACCACCTTTATAGTCAATGTGGGCAGGTAAATTCTGGTCTCTCAAATCTTCCGGGGAGATTAGGCGGTCTTTAGTTACCAATTCAATAGACAGAATCTGATAACTTAACCCTTGTACAGACCGGGATTGACTTAAAGTTAATTTAATCGCTGGTTCAGCAGACTGGGGCATTTTTTTTAACCGACAAATTAAGCTACAAATATTGTAGAGTATTATGGCATAGCAATTGAAGAGGGTACTTCTACAACTAATTAGTATGTTTACTTATCCACCTACTCCCGCGATTTTGCAATGGTTGAGTCAGGGACAGTTTCCTAGTCGGTTACATAGATCAGTCAGAATGTGGTTAATACTCGATCGCCTTTATGGAGGACAATTTAACTGGGTTCAATCTCTATCCCAGCCATTTCGTTATAGCCAATTACGCGATCGTCTATTTTCTCTCAGTCATAGCAAAGGCGAAACTTTATCAGCCCAAGAATTAACCGTAAATTGTTCTGACCCCAAATGTTTATGTCATCAGTCACTTAGTACCATATTAAGCCATAGTAACTTACCTCAAAGTTTGAGTGAATGGGTAACTGAAACATCCCAACGCACAGGCTTATCTGTCGCGGAAATTCAAACTCACCTAGATGACTGTCCTTTTGCTACCGTTCACCGTTCATTACGAGACGATTTAACCCTGTTAGCATCCCAGGGATGGTTAAAGCATAGAACCCGCCAAGGCTATTATTCTTTCCCTCCCCAACAGTTACCAAAGCCACCTATAGCCCCTCAGTCTAACCGCCACTTTGAGCAACTATCTTCTAGCCAAAAATCGCATCTTATCCATATATTAGAATCAGTGGCTTTTGTACAGCCAGATATTGACATCGCCATTAATACATTGTGGGAGGAATTGACTAACTCAACGCCTAACTCATCTGACTATTTGATCGAGCAAAATCGGCGGATATTTCTGCATTTTGACTATATTCTATCCTCGGAAATTCAAGAAAAAGTCGATGATTGGCAACAACAAATTGAATCCTTATGGTATAATCATGATGGTGGCATAATTCAATTTAAAACCTGGGTGGCAAGGGAAAACCGGGTGGCTTTAGTTACAGTGTATCCTGTGTGTTTACACTATGCTAGACGCGCTAAATATCTAAGTGCTTATGGAGTTGATCCTTGGGGTGAAATTACTTGGCATAATTATCGACTCGATCGCATTATGTCTCCCCAATTGAGGATTTTATCCTGGGATGATCCAGCAGTTCCTCAACTGCTCAAAAAACAGCACGAAACTGGTACACTTCCTAATCCTGGATGGATTGAAGAACAACTAGAGGAAGCCTGGGGGTTTAATTTTTATCTACCTAAAGCTCTATTGATTATGCGCTTTCCTGTAGACTTTGCTAGTAATTATGTGGATGATACTGTGAGACATTCAACTTTTCAAAAAATCCCTTATTCGGAATTATTTAGCTCCGTTGAAACCCAGATTAATAATAGGGAAGAAAGACAACTTATCCAGAAAATTTTGCGGCAACGTTCTCCTGATGATGCCTACTATCAAGCATGGGTGAGGGTCGGTGATATTAACATAGTGATGCGACTGCGAGACTGGCGACCCCAGGGAGAAATAATTGCACCAGTTGTGCTACGTCAACAAATGTGGGAGGAGGTAGAAGCCGAACGTTTGCATTATGGTCAGGACTTCAGCAATTAACAGGCTGATTAAATGTTAATACAGGCATTAACAAATTTATCAAATTTTCGCGAGTAAATATCAAGCCATGGTTTCAATTTCTAGCTGGTCTAAAAAAGAGATAATCATTCATAAACTGCGCCATCATATTCATAGTGCCGCCGCTGAGTTTGCGATTTCTCCCGAAATTGTGGGAGGGATTATTTTAGATGAATTACAACGGCGAGGTTTTAAAGATGATTGGGAAGAAATTATTGCCAGAATTTTCCCTCGGTTAGTTTATTGGGCTAACTGGTCTATTGGGGTGGCTCAATTTAAACCCAAAACGGCGGAATTAGTCTATAGTGAATTATTAGATGATTATCCGAGACCTGTAGCCATTGTGCGATCGCTTCTTGATGATGCTTTATCCTGTCGTTTAGTCGCCGCCTATTGTCGTTATATTATCAATCTCTGGAAGCCAGTATATCCCCAGGCGGAAAATACTAATATTGACCAAAATGGCGCTCGTTTGTTAGGAACCCTGTACTCCCTAGAAGCTACGGGAACTTGGGGAGTAAATGATAATCCCATATTTAATGACCGAGGAGAAGGTATAGTCTCTAGTATGCCGAAAATTAGGCAATTAATTCAGGATTAAAAAAACCCAGATTAATTACTTGGTTTTTCGGGAAAATTTAGCCAATCACTTGCTAAAAATCCCCAAATCTGCTAAACTGGAAATCATACGATAAAATGGGCGCGGTCTGTGACTAAAGATACCGAAGACCAATTAAACCCGTCCCCTGATAGCGGGTGGAACCTGTGGGACTCAAGCTATAACCTCGACTCGGAGACAGCAGAAATCAGCAGGCGAGAAAGACAAAAAGCCCTTGATAGCATAGAGTCTAGCCTACGTCCGGGACAGGATGCGATGGGTAAATGGAAAGGGGGACCCTTGGCGGTTTCGGCGGTTCCTGGTGCGGGAAAATCGACGGGAATGGCCGCGGCGGCAGCTTTAGCGATCGCCCGTCATCAACTCAACCCCCAACGCCAATTAATCGTTGTCACCTTCACCCGCGCCGCCGCCAGTAATATCCGCGCCAAAATTCGCCAACACCTGAACAACCTATCCATTCCCCCCGTCGGCTTCGTGGTGAATACCCTCCACGGACTAGCGCTATACATTGCGACCAGTCACCCGGAATTATCAGGCTTAGACCTAGACAACTTCACCTTAGTAGTTCCCACTTCCAGCCACCGCCTAATCCGCGCCTGTGTGGAACAGTGGATAACCCATAATCCCCGCCTGTACGAAACCCTAATCGAGGGATGTCAATTTGACTCGGAAGAAACCGAAAAATTGCGGCGGCGATCGGTTTTGCGTACCGAAGTTTTACCAGAGTTAGCCTGGAAAGTTATTCAGGAAGCCAAAAGCTCTGGTTTAACTCCCGACCAGTTGCGAAGTTTAGGGCAAAAAATCCCGGACGATTACGAAATCATGAACATAGCGGCTGGGTTATATTATAACTATCAACAACTGTTACAAAAGCAGCCATTTTTGGATTATGAGGAAATGATTTTAGGGGCGTTGCGAGTCTTGGAAAATCCCCCAATCCGTCTCCGTTGGCAACAGCGAGTTTTTGCGGTGTTTGAGGACGAAGCCCAAGACTCGACACCATTGCAAAATAAACTCATAGAAATTTTAGCCCAGGATAGTAGTAATAACTCAGATTTGGATAACTTAAACTTAGTGCGAGTGGGAGACCCAAATCAAGCGATTAACTCAACATTTACCCCCGCCGACCCGGTGTATTTTCGTCAATTTTGTGAAAACTGCGAAGCCTTGGAAAGGTTAGCCACCATGGATAGGGCGGGACGTAGTAATCAGATTATTATTGCAGCGGCTAACTTTGTATTAAAGTGGGTAAATCATAAAGTTTCTCAGCCAAATGAACTTCCGTTTAGAGAACAGGAAATTCGCCCGGTTGACCCGGATGACCCACAAGAAAACGCCAACCCTAATCCCACAGGAAAAGGATTAGAAATATATGAGCCGGAAAATATTTATGATACAGTTAACCTCATTGTTAAGCGAATTATATCCATTTTTCAGCAACACAAGGAGGGAAGTTTTGCAATTTTAGTCCGAGAACATCGCCAAGGAGAATTTATCGCTAATGCACTGCGTCAACCCCAAGAATATGACCTAGAGGTTAACTTTAGTGATTATCCAATTACCATATTTGATGCTTATGAAAGCACTCGTCAGTCTCATATTCCTAGGGAAATGTTGCACTTACTGCAATTTATACACCGTCCCCATTCTCCCGAATATTTGAAGGCTGCTCTCAAAGTATTAAGCGATCGCCATCGTATTCCCAACCAAGATTTTAACATACTAGCAGCACAGCCAGAACAATTTTTATATCCCAGTCCTCTCTCACCTCCTCAGCCAGAAACAGTCAGCCGCTGTCGTCAACTTTGCTGTAACCTAATTAAAGCCCGTGTCGAACTTCCCGCTTATGAATTAATTGCATTTCTCGCCCTCGCTTTACAATACGAAAAAAGCGAACTCGCCAGCGCCGATAAACTCGCCACTAAAATTTCTCAGAAGACCGCAGGAAATCAATCCTTATCGGCAATGTTAACGGCTTTGGATGAAATGGTTAGTTCCGAAAGATTTGAGACCATAGAAGAGGAAGAAAATTCAGATGATAGTATTTTTACCCGTCCCGGTCAGGTAACAATTATCACCATGCACAAAGCCAAAGGACTAGACTGGGATTATGTATTTCTGCCATTTTTACATGAAAAAATTATCCCCGGCAACCTGCGAGTTAATCCCCAAATCAGATTTTTAGGGGATTTTACCCTATCGGAAGTCGCTCGCGCCCAAATTCGCGCTAACCTCCATAATTCCCAGCAATTACCGGATATAACCACGGCTTGGGAACAGGCAAAATACCTAAAAACTGCTGAGGAATATCGCTTACTTTATGTAGCCATGACTAGAGCCAAACGGCTGTTATGGATGTCCGCCGCCCAACGGGCCCCTTCTTATTGGCGCAGACCAGAAAACCAGGATAAACAAAGACCATGTCCGGTTTTAGCTGCCTTAAAAAAAGAATTTCCCCATAGTTTCATATCTAGGAGTTACAATGAAGATAATTAATTAGGTATCCCCTTGTAATTCATCGACTGTAAACAATCAACTCTCAACTATTTCCCATTATGTTGAAGTTTAAACTACCTTTACTGTCACTTTCCCTTTCCGTGGCTACCTGACTGAGTGGTTGTACTCAGGAGACACCTTTTGAATGCACAGATGCGATCGCTTGCGTTACCATTAACCCAGGAGAACCTATAAAAATAGGAGTTCTGCAAACTCTGAGTGGGGGAACTGCTCCCGGTGGTATTGATCAAGTCCGTACCATTGAACTGGTGGTAGAACAACAGGGAGATATATTAAATCATCCCATTCTTCTCAAAGTTAAAGCAGAATTTATCATTGAAATTCCAGTCAATTAATAATTAATAATGGTAGGGGCGGGTTCTGTTGTCAATTCTCCATCCCCACGACTTAATGAATAAACTCGCCCCACCGTGTTGAGAAACCGGGTTTCTTTGAGAAACCGGGTTTCTTGACCTTTGGGGGAGAAACCCGGCGATAATTAATTAATAATGGTAGGGGCGGGTTCTGTTGTCAATTCTCCATCCCCACGACTTAATGAATAAACTCGCCCCACCGTGTTGAGAAACCGGGTTTCTTGACCTTTGGGGGCTGTTAGTATAACTCATACTTGAGTAAAGTGCAGGGTAGGGCCCCATTGTATAGGGGTATACGTTGGGAAGTTCTTAATCCAATGCGCTTTGATAGGGCTTTGTTTCCGGTAAAGATAAACGCCGTCCACCCCTTAAAGCGTTGTTTGAGAATATCCCCAAGTTGCTGATATAAGTCTCCCAACTCCTCCACATTTCCTAAACGTTCCCCATAGGGAGGGTTGCAGACAATTAAACCATTATCCCCGGTGGGTTCCACCTCTGATAGGTATGCCTCCCATAAGCTAATATGACTATCTACGCCGCACTTTTTGGCATTATAATTGGCTTGGGCGATCGCTTCTGAATCGCGATCGCATCCCCCGATAGAGATCTTCAAATCTTCCCGACAACTAGCTTGGGCCTCCCAGACCAACTGCTTCCACAGAGACTCATCAAAATCCGACCACTTCATCAAAGCAAATGTTTCACGAAATAGCCCTGGCGCGACGTTGAGGGCTTTTAAAGTCGCTTCTAGGGGGAGAGTACCAGAACCGCACAAAGGGTCTAAAAACGGGCGATCGCCTTGCCATTGTGCTAAGTCCAATAACCCCGCGGCCAGACTTTCTTTAAGGGGTGCTTTTCCCACCGCCGGACGATATCCCCGCCGATGTAGACTAGGACCAGAACTATCTAGGCTGAGGATGCCATGATTACCGTTAATATGCAGATTTATGTGTAGATCAGCATCCAAAATATCCACCGTTGACCGCTGACTAAACTTGTCTCGCTGTTGGTCAACGATCGCATTTTTCACCTGTAAAGCCGTAAAATGGGTATGATTTAACTGTCTATTTTTACCCGTACAGTGAACCGATAAAGTCTGATGGGGTTTAATATATTCTTCCCAGTCTATTTTCTGGACTTCCTTATAAAGGCGATCGCCATTCGGACAGGGAAATTTCGCTATGGGAACCAAAACCCTAAAAATAGTTCTCGACCATAGATTCACCTTATAAAGCAAGTGGCGATCGCCACTAAAACTCACCCCCGCAAAGTCCGGCTTTACCTGTCTCGCGCCCAAACTTTCCAACTCATTAGCCGCCACCGATTCCAACCCATGAGCCACCGTCGCAAAATACTCAGACATTCAACTACCGCTCACAATTTCACCCGAATATTTACTAGGTGCAAATACCAACTCTCACATGGCAGTTTACCATCACAACCACAATTCTATATCCTTTTTACTCAAATCTAAGCAGCCAGACACATATCTGCAATCAAAATTTCATCAGACAAAGCCCATATATGGCACTCTTAATTAAAAGCGGAGATTATGGGAGCGACCATTAAAGCGATCGCCCCATTTCACTCACACACCACATAAGAATGAAGCATATTTAGCAGACATTACTATTCTTTTTTCAGAAAGGACACCGACGACTGGCCGTGTTTCGTCTCGGTGTCCCAACTGGTTCGCTCCTCACACGATTGTAACTCTAGCCAACCCCCATAGTTTTGTCAACACTTTTATCAAAAAAAATTTTGATGAATGCCCAAAACCCTTGCCAAATAGGTAATTTTTATAGTTCCCCACACCGTTAGCAATGGATGTTTGCTTAGACCCATTCAGCAGCGAATAGGGGGGGTCAGTCCCCACCTTCGATAAATTCTGACCCTAAAGCGACCCACCCAGGTTGTCCAACCAATTAAGAATCAGAGGATTAACCACAGTTGGCCGTTCATCGTGGGGACAGTGGCCAGTTTCGGGAATAGAAACAAACTCAACCGATGCACCAGTTGTCGCTAAATCCCGATAAATATCAGCACCCTTAATCGGAGTCCAGGGGTCATTTTCCCCCCAGATTACTAATAAAGGACGCTGTAATTTCGGCAAAAGTTCCGAAGGGCGAGGGCCAGCCGGGGCGGTTAAAATGGAAGCAAAAACCTGTTGTGCGCCCACATCATTAGAGGGTTGATAGAGTAAATCCACCAACTCATCTGTGATTGCGTCTCGGTTTCCGTAGACTTGGCGGAGGGTGTTGCGGATGCGGTGTTTTTGGCGGACTTGGTTAAACACAAACGGCCCAATAGCCGGGGAAGCGACTAGCTTAGTAAATGTTCCCATGACCACCCGTAGGGGAAAATTCAACTCTTCCGGGCGATGATTCAAGCCTCCCGCGCAGTTTAACAGGACTGCCCCCCGGCAAATATCCGGGTAATTTACCGCCATCATTAAACTCAGCAGCGCCCCAATGGAGTTACCGACAAAAACAGCAGGTTCTCCCACTTGTTCACTCCAGAAATCCCGCAGCAATTCTTCCCATAGGTCCAAACTATAATCAACGGCTGGTTTCCCAGAAGCCCCAAAACCCAATAAATCTAAGGCAAAGACCCGATATCCTCCAGCGGCTAAAACGGGGATATTTTGTCGCCAATGACCAATAGAAGCCCCAAACCCATGGACTAAAATCAGGGGTTGGCCTGTTCCCTGGACTGTATAGCGGATTTGGTGACTTTTCCAGGTCCAATCGAGAGGTTCCAAACAACTACGGACAGTAACAGACGGTTGGGTTGCGGTCATATTGTGAACTTTTGTAAACTCTGTACTTCCATCATACAACATAAATAATTAATAATTAATAATTAATAATTAATAATTGTAGGGGCGGGTTCTGCTGTTAATTCTCTCACCCCACCAGGATATTAATAAACCCGCCCTCCGGGTTCTGCTGTTAAT
>NZ_JBIMLI010000002.1:14216-25320 GCF_051859755.1 Limnospira sp. | reverse complement strand
GGATATTAATAAACCCGCCCTCCGGGTTCTGCTGTTAATTCTCTCACCCCACGGTTTGCTTAGAAACCCGGTTTCTTTGAGAAACCGGGTTTCTTGACCACGATAGGGGCGGTGCGTCAAAGGAATGAAATTTGCGGTTAACCCGATAGGTTATCCCTCTGACGCACCCTACTTCTATAATTTATAAAGGCGATCGCTTTTCTATCCGGTGTAACAACCGCGCGAAAAACTGCAAAGGCTCTTTTCCCTTTCGGTACTCAGAAGCCTTGCAGTTATGGGGGAACAAAGCCCATTAGCATTAGGGCTGGGTTCTAGTTATATCTTCTATGCGCTGGGGTCTTAACTCACAAAGGAGCCATAGGACAGTCCCAGAGCCTACAATATACAGTATATCTCAGATGATGAGAATTGTCAATGAATCTCAATGGCTCGGAACCAAATAGATTTTTTCACAGAGTAAAAAAGGGATATGATTAAACTAGAAGATATAACTCGTGGTACAATTATTAAAGGGATTTTGCCTAATGAAAATGTTACCGTTATTGATGCTGCTTGGTATGGTGATGATGCGATTGAATTGACCTATAAAGATAGTCGGGGGAAACCTGGTAATGAACTACTATTTCGCAGTGACCAAGATAGATTAGAAATTGTTAGGGATGGACAGCCCTGGAGTTTTAACGGAGATGGTGCTATATTTAGATTGGTTTCCGAAGCTCACCGCATTCGCCTGGCTCATTTGTTTGACCCTCGGCTGGCTGTTCATACTTCTTTGGTGGAACCTCTCCCACACCAAATTGATGCCGTTTATAACCAAATGCTGAACCGTCAACCTTTGCGGTTTCTGTTGGCTGATGACCCCGGGGCGGGTAAAACTATTATGGCGGGATTATTGATTCGGGAATTGTTGATTAGAGGGGATTTACAAAAGTGTTTGATTGTCTGTCCGGGGAGTTTGGCGATACAGTGGCAAGATGAATTGTCTCAGAAGTTTCACCTACCTTTTGAAATTTTGACAAACGATCGCCTTGAAGCTGCCCGCAGTGGGAACGCTTTTACGGAAATTCCCCTACTGGTTGCTCAATTAGATAAACTTAGCCGTAATCCTAAGTTACAGGCTAAACTCGCCCAAACTGATTGGGATTTGGTCGTAGTTGATGAGGCTCATAAACTCTCGGCTTCCTTTTTTGGGGGGGAAATTAAGGAAACTAAACGCTATAAATTGGGGAAACTTCTGTCGGGGTTGACTCGCCATTTTTTGCTGATGACCGCTACGCCGCATAATGGGAAAGAAGAGGATTTTCAGCTATTTTTGGCTCTGTTGGATGCCGATCGCTTTGAGGGGAAATTTCGGGATGGTGTCCATGTCTGCGAGACCGCTGATTTGATGCGTCGCCTGATTAAAGAAAACTTGCTAAAATTTGATGGTCGTCCCCTGTTTCCAGAACGTCGCGCCCATACCGTGGAATATCGTCTCTCGGAGTTGGAAGCCATCCTTTATAAACAAGTAACCGACTATGTGAAAGAAGAATTTAATCGCGCCGATAACCTGCAAAAAGGACGTAGGGGAACCGTGGGTTTTGCCTTAACTATTCTCCAGCGTCGTCTGGCTTCCTCTCCCGAAGCTATTTATCAGTCTCTGAAACGACGGCGCGATCGCCTCCAAAAAAGACTGCGGGAAGAACAGCTAATCCACCGAGGACTCAAGGGGGAATTAGACCCGGGAAGGATGATTGATCAACAAGACATTGATGATGATTTGGAAGACTTACCCAGTAGCGAGAGGGAAAAAATCGAAACCGAAGTGGTTGACCTGGCGACGGCTTCTCGGACTGTTCAGGAATTACAGACAGAAATCGAACGTTTGCGCCAATTGGAAGAGTTAGCCCAACGGGTGCGCCGCAGTGGGAAAGATTGCAAATGGGAACAATTATCTAAGGTTATGGAAAACGAAATTTTTGCCTTTCCTAACCCCCAGAATGGCGACCATGAACCCGGACAGAAAGCATTGCGGAAACTGGTAATTTTTACGGAACATCGCGATACCCTTAACTATTTGCGCGATCGCATTAAAACCCTTTTAGGTCGTCCTGAAGCCGTAGTTACCATTCATGGAAGTATGGGACGGGATGAACGCAAAAAAGCCGAAGAAGACTTTAAACAGGATGTTACCGTCCAGGTATTAGTAGCCACCGACGCAGCGGGGGAAGGAATTAACCTACAACGCGCCCATCTTATGGTTAATTATGACCTACCTTGGAATCCGAATCGTTTGGAGCAGAGATTTGGGCGCATTCACCGGATCGGACAGACGGAAGTTTGTCATTTGTGGAATTTGGTCGCCGGGGAAACGCGGGAGGGGGATGTATATTTATCGCTGTTGCGGAAACTGGAAATTGAGCAAAACGCCTTGGGGGGTCAGGTGTTTGATGTGTTGGGAAAAGCGATCGCTCAGGTAGAATTGCGGGAGTTGCTCATTGAAGCTATCCGCTATGGCGATCGCCCTGATATTAAAGCCAAACAGCAGCAATTGAGCGATCGCCTGAACCGGGAATATTTGCAAACACTCATCGAAGAAAAAGCCCTCGCGAGAGACTCCTTGGATACCACCAAAGTTCAAGCCATTCGGGAGGACATGGAAAGGGCGCAAGCGCGGAAACTCCAACCCCATTTTATCGGCTTATTTTTCCAGGAGGCTTTTACCCGCCTAGGGGGAACCATGCGACTCCGGGAACCCCAACGTTATCAAATAAACAACGTTCCCGCCGTTATTCGTCATCGCGATCGCCAAATAGGACTGAGTAAACCTATACTAAGTTATGAGCGGATCTGTTTTGAGAAGGATTTAGTCAGCGTCCCCGGGAAACCCATAGCCGACCTAGTTTGTCCTGGTCATCCCCTTCTTGATGCCACCCTAGACCTGATTTTAGAACGTCATCGAAATCTATTGCGTCAGGGGAGCATTTTGGTTGATGATAGTCCTAACCCGCAGCCAGAGAGAATCTTAGTTTATCTGGAACATAGCATTCAGGACGCGCGAACCGACTCCAACGGACAGCGGCGGTTAGTCTCCCGCAGAATGCAATATGTGGAACTTCCCTGTAGTCTGTTTCCCGACCGCGACCCGACTCCCTCCCCCGCTATTAATGGGGGATATGCGCCTTATTTGGACTATCGCCCCCTCACCGAAGAGGAACATAAAGCGATCGCTCCTTTTCTGCCTAATTTACCGCCAAAAGAGGACATTGAGAAACAGGCGACTACCTACGCCATTACCCATTTAGTCCAACCCCACCTCGAAGAGGTCCAGAAACCCAAACAGGAACTCATTGATAAAACCCTAGTCGCCGTCAAAGACCGACTCACCAAGGAAATTAACTATTGGGACCAAAGGGCTGTCAGTTTGCGCCTGGATGAAAAAGCGGGGAAACCCAATGCTAAACTTAACTCTAGCAAAGCCCAGCAACGGGCGGACGAGTTAGCCTCCCGCCTAGAAAAAAGGCTCCGCGAACTGGAAGACGAGCGCCGACTTTCACCTTTACCCCCCGTGGTGGTAGGGGCAGCTTTAATCATTCCCAGCCACCGTCTGGCAGCCCTACAACCCCCCTCGCCGAAGATTTCCGACACTTTTGCCCAAAACCGGCAAGCCGTGGAATTAGCGGCAATGGAGGCGGTGATGCGGAAGGAAACGGAGTTAGGCTATCAACCGCGAGACGTTAGCGCCGAAAAGTGCGGTTATGATATCGAGTCGGTCATTCCCGAAACCGGACAATTGCGGTTTATCGAGGTGAAAGGACGCATTGAGGGGGCGCAAACGGTGACGGTGACTAAAAACGAGATTTTGACCGCCTTAAACCGACCTGATAGCTATATCCTAGCATTAGTGGAAGTTCCAGGCGATCGCATTTCCTATATCCGCCAACCGTTTCAGCAACAACCCGATTTTGCCGCCCACAGTGTCAATTATAGTTGGCGAGACCTAATAATTAATAATTAATAATTAATAATTAATAATTAATAATTGGGGAAAACTGTTGTGGTGGCTGAGAAACCCGGTTTCTTTGAGAAACCGGGTTTCTTGACTTGTGGGGGGAAACTCCGTTGACTGGAGGCTGAGAAACCCGGCTTATTTCTGGAGGGTTAGAAACCCGGTTTCTTTGAGAAACCGGGTTTCTTGACTTGTGGGGGGAAACTCCGTTGACTGGAGGCTGAGAAACCCGGCTTATTTGTGGTGGCTGAGAAACCCGGCTTATTTCTGGTGGCTGAGAAACCCGGTTTCTTTGAGAAACCCGGTTTCTTGACTTGTGGGGGGGGAAAGCCGGGTAGGTTATCCATATAACGCCACGAGGGCGATAATAATTAATTATCCATTATTAATTATTAATTATTAATTATTAATTATTAATTGATGCCTGACCAGCTATACTGGGAGTCGGTGTCTACACTGCTTCCCATGACCTACCGCAAAAAACTCATCGAAGTTGCCCTACCCCTCGAAGCCATTAATATGGAGTCCGCGAGGGAAAAGTCTATTCGTCACGGACACCCCTCCACTCTGCATTTGTGGTGGTCGCGGAAACCAACCGCTACAGCTAGGGCGGTGCTTTGGGCTTCTTTGGTAGATGACCCCAGTAGTTGGCCGGAAAAATTCCCCACCCTGGAAGCACAAACCCAGGAAAGACAACGCCTTTTTGATATCTTAGGCCGAATTGTCGTCGATACCGATAAGAAGGGGAAACAAAAACAGGTGGTGCGGGGTTTGGTGTCTTGGGATGATATCAAAGACCCCCAGGTTATTCAAGACGCACAAAGGGAGATAGCCCGCTGTTTGGCGTGGGGAAGGGGGGAAAAACCACCCACGAAACCGGAAGAGGTCCGGGAGTATATCGCCCAGTATGCGCCACCCGCCTATGACCCTTTTGCGGGAGGTGGGTCTATTCCCCTGGAAGCGCAACGGTTGGGGTTGGAAGCCCATGCTAGTGATTTGAACCCGGTGGCGGTATTAATTAATAAGGGGTTGATTGAAATTCCCCCTCGGTTTGCGAATTTACCCCCGGTGAATGGAGATGATAGAAAACGGACTGGGTTGGAGTCTTGGCGTGGCGCACAGGGGTTGGCTGCCGATGTGCGATATTATGGAAGTTGGATGCGAGAGGTGGCTGTTAACGGCATTGGGGATTTATATCCTCCGGTGACTTTGGAAAATGGCGACAAGGCGACGGTTATTGCTTGGTTATGGGTGCGGACGGTGACTTGTCCTAACCCGGCTTGTGGCTGTCAAATGCCTTTAACGAGTAAGTTTTGGCTTTCCACAAAGAAGGGAAAGGAGACTTGGGTTGAATATGCGATTAACGGGGAAACTAGCCCCCCCGAAATTGATTTTGTGGTGAAGACGGGGAAGGGAAAATCACCGGAGGGGACGGTTGACCGCAAGGGGGCGGTTTGTCTGGCTTGCGGCACTTCTGTAAAATTGGATTATGTGCGGTCAGAAGGTCGTCAGAAACGCATGGGGGCTAAATTAATGGCTATTGTGGCTGAAGGTAAAAATGGCAGGATTTATTTACCCCCCACCAAACAACAGGAAAAAATTGCTTTTTCCGCTAAACCAAAATGGCAGCCGAAAACTGAGTTACTGGGAAAAGCGGCTGTAAATGTTCCTTTATATGGATTAAAAACCCATGGCGATTTATTCACCTCCCGTCAATTGGTGGCTTTAAACACTTTTAGTGATTTGGTCGGGGAAGCTAAAGATAATGCTTTTCAAGATGCCCTGGCTGTGGGATTATCTGATGATGATATTCCCTTGAATAAGGGGGGGAATGGCGCGAGGGCTTATAGTGAAGCGATCGCCATTTATTTGGCGTTTGCTTTAGATAAATCTGCTGATTATTGGTCTAATCTTTGTAGCTGGCATTCTTCTGGTGAAAAAATGAGAAATACCTTTGGACGGCAAGCAATTCCAATGATTTGGGATTATGCAGAATGTTGTCCTTTTAGCCAATCATCAGGAAACTGGATGGCTTGTGTTGACTGGGTTTGGAAAGTTATTGAAAATCATGATAATGTAAATGTTAAAGCCGGGGTATTTCAACATGATGCACAAGTGAACCATGAGAATGATTCACAAGCCAAAATAGTCTCAACCGACCCGCCCTATTATGATAATATTGGCTACGCGGATTTATCCGACTTTTTCTATGTGTGGCTGCGTCAATCTTTGGGTTCAATATACCCTGATATTTGCAGCACCCTGTTAGTGCCGAAATCTCAAGAATTGATAGCAGCCCCGCACCGCTTTGAAGGCAGCAAAAAAGGGGCTAAAGAATTTTTTGAAGCCGGATTAATGCAGGCGTTTAAGCGCATGAATAGCATAGCTGATGCTAACTATCCGGTGACCGTTTATTATGCTTTTAAACAAGCCGAAACTGATGCTAAGGATAAGGTTGCTTCTACGGGTTGGGAAACCATGTTAGAAGGGTTAATGCAGGCTAACTTTAGCATTGGTGGAACATGGCCAATGCGTAGCGAATTGAGTAACCGCATGGTTGCCAGTGGTACAAACGCCCTCGCTTCTTCTATAGTGTTAGTGTGTCGTCCCCGTGGTGAGAATGCCGCACCAACGACCAAGCGAAAATTTTTAAGTGAATTGCAAAACGAACTCCCCCAGGCGCTAAAAACGCTGCAAGAGGGAAACATCGCCCCGGTTGACCTAGCCCAAGCGAGTATCGGACCGGGTATGGCAATATATAGCAAGTATAGCGAAGTTTTAGAAAACGATGGCAGCAAGTTGACCGTCCGCAGCGCCCTACAATTAATTAATCAACTCCTAGATGAATACCTGACCGACCAAGAAGGGGAATTTGACAGCGATACCCGTTGGGCGTTAACATGGTTTCAACAATACCAATTCGACCCCGGACTATATGGGGAAGCGGAAACCCTGTCGAAGGCGAGAAATACCAGTATAGAAGGGTTAGAAACGGCGGGAATTTTAACGGCGAAAGCCGGGAAAGTCCGGTTGCTGAGACGGGATGAACTCCCGGAGAAATTGACGGCGGAAAAAGATACACGCCTCCCCCACTGGAAACTCACCCAAGGGCTAATTCAGCGACTCCTACAAAAGGGAGAAACGGGGGCGGCGGAGTTGCTGTCTGGGCTTCGACAACAGAAAGCGGAGGTAGAAATAGCCAGGGACCTCGCCTATCGTCTATATAATTTATGCGATCGCAAAGGTTGGTCATCGGAAGCGATCGCCTATAATAGTCTAGTAGTATCCTGGCCGGAAATCACCCGTTTAGCCAGTGAGTTTGCCGCTAAACCTTCCCAAGGGGAACTTTTCAATTAATAGGCTTAGAAACCCGGTTTCTTTATAATTAATAATTAATAATTAATAATTAATAATTGGGGAGTGGCGGGTTAGAAACCCGGTTTCTTTGAGAAACCGGGTTTCTTGACTTCTGGGGGGGAAACTCGGTTGACTTGTTGGCGGGAAACCGGGTTTCTTGACTTCTGGGGGGGAAACCCAGTTGACTGGAGGCTGAGAAACTCGGCTTATTTGTGGCGGGTTAGAAACCCGGTTTCTTTGAGAAACCGGGTTTCTTGACTTCAACAGGTGAACACAATTGGCGGTTTTGGCATATAATTGATCTCAATTACGCATCCTACCGATTATGGCTATCAGCAATCATGAGAGAGTTACTCGCGCTTTAAGGATACTCCAAGAAGGATTGTATCCCTTCGTGGAAAGGGAAATGCGATCGCATTATGGCGATAATCACTGGTTGACCGCCGCCAGTGCCTCGCTTTCCGATAGTTATGTTAACAATCGTAGCCGACAACCTGTTGAAAAGATTCTTAAAGAAGATCTCTATGCTCTGCTGATGGTCGTGTGGGAACATTGGAATGACGTATTTCGCCAAATTCTGGGAAGGAGTGAACGCAGCATTGTCAGCGAATTGCGCGATAACCGCAACCAATGGGCGCACCAAACCACTTTCTCGACTGATGATGCTTACCGTATCCTTGATAATATCAGCCGTCTGTTAACCGCTATTTCCGCCCCAGAAGCCAGCCAAGTCGAAAAAGAGAAAAATGAATTGATGCGATCGCGTTTTGAAGCCGAAGCCCGTCGCGAAAGAAGGAAAGTCACCGTCACCCCCACAGAAGGACAACCTCAAACCGGACTCAAACCCTGGCGAGAGATTGTTACACCTCATCCTGACGTGGCTGGCGGGACTTTCCAACAAGCAGAATTCGCCGCGGACTTATGGGAAGTATACCTCGATCAGGGGTCTGATGAATATAGAGACCCGACCGAATTTTATCGCCGCACTTACCTCACCGAAGGCCTAAAACAGCTTCTCAGTAATGCACTGCTACGGTTAACTGGTCAAGGGGGAGACCCGGTAATTGAATTGCAAACTAACTTCGGCGGCGGCAAAACTCACGCCCTGTTATCCCTCTATCACCTTTGCCAAGCCTGCCATATTCATAACTTACCAGGGATGGAAGAGATTTTTCAACAGGTGGGTATATCTCAACCTCCCCAAAATGTTAACGTCGCTGTGTTGGTGGGGAATAAACTGCCCCCCAGTGGCATTAAACCCTATGGAAAAGGCGATCGTAACCGTCCCCCCATAATTAAAACCCTCTGGGGGGAGTTGGCTTGGCAGTTGGGAGGAGAAGAAGGTTATCAAATGTTGCGGGAGGCTGACGAAACGGCAACTAATCCCGGTGATATACTTAAACAACTGTTTAACCGCTTCTCCCCCTGTCTAATTCTGATTGATGAATGGGTCGCCTATGCTAGACAACTCCACGAAAAACCTGATGTGGTGGGGGGGACTTTCGACACTCAATTCACTTTTGCCCAAACTTTGAGTGAGTCCGCCAAAAATGCTAAGGATACCCTGCTGGTGGTGAGTGTTCCCGCGTCGGATATTGAAAAAGGCGGCGAGAAGGGATACGAAGCGACCGACAGGCTGAAAAATGCGATCGGTCGCGTAGAGTCCCCTTGGCGACCTGCCAGCGCCGAAGAAGGTTTTGAAATCGTCCGGCGGCGCTTATTTCAGTCTACCACGGATACAACTCTCTTGGCTCAACGAGATGCGGTGATAGATACCTTTTACAATATGTATCGGGAACATAGCCAGGAGTTTCCCACGGATACCAAGGAGGCTAACTATAAACGCCGTATGCGAGAGGCTTATCCTATTCACCCAGAATTGTTCGATCGCCTTTATGAGGACTGGTCGAGTTTAGATAAGTTTCAGCGGACCCGTGGGGTTTTGCGTCTCATGGCTAAGGTGATTCATACCCTATGGGAACGTAATGATGCTAATCTGTTGATTATGCCGGGAAATGTGCCGATGGATGACCATCAAGTGCAGTCGGAACTTACCCGCTACCTGGAAGATAATTGGACTCCCATTATTGATAAAGATGTCGATGGACCATTATCTTTACCCCTAGATCTCGATCGCCAATACCCTAATTTCGGCCGTTATTCCGCTTGTCGTCGCGTTACCCGCACTATCTACATGGGGTCAGCACCAACCCAGAAAGCTGCTAACCGTGGCTTAGAAGACCGTAGAATAAAGCTAGGTTGTGTGCAACCGGGAGAGGCGGCGGCGACTTTTGGGGACGCACTCCGACGACTCAGCGATCGCGCTACCTATCTCTATGTTGATAATAAACGCTACTGGATTTCCACTCAACCTAATGTTAACCGCACAGCGGCGGAAAGGGCTGATCAGTTTCTCGGTGAAGGCGATCGCTATTTGGTTGAAAAGGAAATTGTTAAACGTCTCAAAAAATTTGGCGATCGGGGTATCTTTACCACGGTTCATGTGGCCCCCAATTCTAGCGGGGATATCCCTGATGATAAACGTTCCGGTGTGCGTCTGGTTATACTCCCCCCACAATTCCCCCACGACCAAGGCTTAAATTTACAGAGTCCGGCTTGCAAATGGGTGGCTGATGTGTTAGACTACAGGGGGGAGACTCGTCGCTCTTACCAAAATACCCTGGTGTTTTTGGCTGCTGATAAAACCAAGTGGGAAACCCTGGGAAAAAATGCCGCCCAATATCTCGCCTGGGAGTCCATTTGTCGCGAAAAGGAAGAGTTGAACCTAGATGCTTTTCAGGCTAAACAAGCCCACACCAAACTACAGCAGTTTGATGATGATGTCCAAAAGCAGATTTCCGAAACCTACCAATGGTTATTAGTCCCTGAACAACCAGACCCCAAAGAAGCGATCGCCTGGAAAACTATCCGCCTCCGTAATCTTGAGTCCTCCCCGACACTTAACGCCAGCAAAAAGGCGATCGACGAATCCCACCTCTCAGATACCTACGCCCCCCTAAACCTATATTTAGAGGTGTTGGCACCCTTCGTCTGGCGCGACAAAAACCACATCAGCCTACAGGAGATCTGGGAATATCTAACTAAATATCCCTATCTGCCCCGCCTCAAGGATGAACAGGTTTTGCTGAAAGCGATCGCCGACGGCGTATCCTCGACCGCTTGGAGTCAGTGGTTTGCCTACGCGGAAGGCTTCGATCCAGAAACCGGCACCTATCAGGGACTGAAAGCCGGGGAATCCATCAATCCTACAATAGCTCAAAATAGTTTAATTGTCAAGCCCGATGTAGCCCAAAAACAGTTACAACTGAGCCAGCAGCCCAGCCCCAATTCCTTGGAGCAATATTCCGCCCCCTCACCGGGTCAGGAAAGGGAGGTAAATGCGATCGTAGGGGAGGACATAAACCCCGGAAATTATAGAGTTTCCCCGGCTCAAAATCAGCCCCTAAGACGCTTTTACGGGGTGGTAGAAATTGAGGCTTTACGACTCAACAGAGACGCGGGAGTAATTAGCGATGAAGTCATTCAACATTTAATCTCTCTCAAAAACACCAAGGTAAAAATTACCCTAGAAATTCAGGCAGACATTCCCGACGGTATCCCGGAAAATGTAGCCCGGACAATTATGGAAAATTGCCAAACCCTAAAATTCCAGCAAAAAGGCTTGGAAACCAATTAATAATTAATAATTAATAATTAATAATTATTACCCTCGTAGCGTCCGAGGGATAACCTATCGGG
>NZ_JBIMLI010000002.1:0-14119 GCF_051859755.1 Limnospira sp. | reverse complement strand
GGGTAAACGGCAAATTTTATTCATCTGACACACCACCGATATCGCGGTCAAGAAACCCGTTTGTCCCAGAGGTCAAGAATAATTAATAATTAATAATTAATAATTAATAATTATTACCCTCGTAGCGTCCGAGGGATAACCTATCGGGTAAACGGCAAATTTTATTCATCTGACACACCACCGATATCGCGGTCAAGAAACCCGTTTGTCCCAGAGGTCAAGAAACCCGGTTTCTCAATTATTAAATTAATTTTTGCTTGAGTTGCTGTAATTTTTCTGGGGTAAGAATTACCTTGACATCCAATAATTGTGCCGGGTCTCTAAATAGTATCATTAAGCCATTATTGCCCACGGCAATATGAGGATTTTCGATATTGATGGTGTCATATTTAAGCTCAGGGATACTAACTTTCAGCACCAGTTGCTGTTGAGATTGAGAGAAAATATAAAGCTGTTGGTGGTCAAGGTAAAGCACCATTTTCCGGGGGGTGATACTACGTTGGTCGGGGTTGTTTGGTTTACTCCAAAAAATGGTGATTCCCCTGATTTCGGGGTTGCAAATTACAAAATTTTCGTCAAACTTTTGGGGTTCCCAGTTTAACTGACTGGGGTCTGTATCCTGTGGCATAAGTCGCTGTTGCCAGTCGATTTTAATATTCTGGAGGTTAGCCCACCATTGTCTAATAACTTCCAGGTTATTGGCATTATCAGGGTTGCTGCTGCCTAACTCCCAAATAGTTGTGCTATCCATGTTAATTGTCTCTAGTTGAATTTAATATTAGTTAGATTGTACAACCTGAATATATGCACCGATGAATTTGCCGATTGTTTTTCATCCCGACTATGTAGCCCCCCTGCCACCAGGACACCGTTTTCCGATGCCGAAATTTGGGTTACTTTGTGATATGTTACTCCAAGAAGGCGTAATCAGACGATCGCAACTTCACCTACCCAAACTGCCACCTACTGAGTGGATCGAATTAGTCCACCACCGGGACTATGTAGAGGCTTACTGTCAGGGGAAACTAGACCCGAAAGCACAACGTCGCATAGGTCTCCCCTGGAGTCAGGCTTTAGCACAGCGGACCTGTATCGCAGTGGGGGGTGCCATATTGACGGCTAAACTAGCATTATCTCACGGTTTAGCCTGCAACACGGCCGGAGGCACTCACCACGCCTTCCCTAACTATGGATCTGGTTTCTGCATATTCAATGATATAGCGATCGCTGCCTGTGTCATGCAAAAATTAGGACTAGCCAAAAAAATCCTGATTGTGGATCTTGATGTACACCAGGGGGACGCAACGGCGGTAATTTTTCAAGATAACCCCCATGTATTTACCTTTTCAATGCACTGTCAAGCTAACTTTCCGGCTAAAAAACAAACAAGCGATCGCGATATTCCCCTAGCCGTGGGTATGGAAGACGAAGAATATTTGCAAATTTTAGCCAGTCATTTACCTGACTTGCTTACGGAATTTCGCCCAGATCTAGTGATCTATGATGCAGGAGTAGATACCCATATTGGCGATCGCTTAGGAAAATTGGCCCTAACTGACTCTGGGTTATGGCGGCGGGAAATGCAAGTTTTGTCTACCTGTGTGGGAATGGGATATCCGGTGGCGGGAATTATTGGCGGTGGTTACTGTGAAGATATGCAGAGTTTGGTTTACCGCCATTCTCTCCTACACCGCGCCGCTACGGACGTTTACCGCCAGTATCGCCTGTAATTAGATAATAGTAGAAAGTGAAAATATGATGATGAATTATCTGTTAGGGATTTTTTGCGGCGTTGGTTTAAGCGCCGCCTGTGGGTTTAGAATATTTGTACCCCCGGTAATTTTGAGCACAGCCGCCATATACGGCGATTTTGACCTACCCCCCGACTTAGAGATTTTGGGAACCGAGACGGGGTTGATAGCCGTCGCTACTCTGTTAGCAGTGGAGGCGATCGTCTATTTTATCCCCGGAGTCGATCATGCTTTGGATATCCTGGAAGCACCGATCGCTATGGTGGTGGCTACTTTGATTGTAGCTGCATTTTTACCAGACATGGAACCTCGGTGGATGTGGACAGTCTCTATAATTCTGGGGGCTGGATCAGCCGGAGTGATTGAAATGTTAATGGGTATTACCCGTGTCGCCTCTACTATGGCCACCGGAGGCTTGGCTAATCCATTGGTATCCACAATGGAGTTGCTGTGCGCTATGATCTTATCAGTATTGGCGATTTCTCTGCCTATATTGGGGGCGATAACAGTGGCGATCGTACTGGTGTTGGTAGTTCCGAAAATTTTGAGACGTAATTGGCAGCGATCATAAGTTGTGAAATAGGATTTTTACCCCCCACAAAGTTGCCCCGGTTGGCATAGGTGGAAAATGGCGATCGCCCCTGTGAAAATGGTAACAATGTCTCCAGTGATGCAGTGGCTTAGAATTGCTGTCAGCTAATATCAAAAAACCGACAGTGGGACACAACTACTATGAAACTCGAATCAAACGCTGACATTTTAGCCCCTCTCAAAAATAACATTTTATTTGATAAACTACCTCCCAAAGCCCAAGAATGGGCGGAAAGTTTGCCTTGGAAACAGCGGCGCTATTTACTGTCTTTGTGTTATATATTCTGTGCCTCCCCTCCCGAAAAACAGGCGGAATTTTTAGATGAATATACCGCCGATGGCTTAGTGTCTAAATTACTGGAAGATATCGACTCAATTAATCGGATTCAAAGATACTTTAACTGGTTTAAAGTGACTAGCCCCTTGACCGAGGGAGTTCTCCGCAAATATATCCGTCAGTTTTATATACACTCCGCCCAAGATGCCAGATGTCAGCCAGATATCTACTTGGAATCAGCTTTAAAATTGGTAGCCAGCACCCAAGAAAAAGAGAACGTTTTTAATTATATTGTCGGCTTTGAATTGATTAAAATCATGTTCACAATGAGTTGGCAACAACACGAAAGACTCGCCCGACTGCAAAAAAATCAGGACGATTTTATCAAACAATATATTAAACCTATTCAATATGCCCACCGCATTAATCGCCTGGTGGTCCCGAAAGATGAAAAAGTATTTTTTGCCAAACGAGATTATTTTGTGAAACCACCGGAAGTCAGTTCTCAAAAACTCATGGCTTTAATTATGGCAACTTTTACCACTGACCAAATTGTTAACTGTGGCTTTTCTGTAACTAGGCATATCCGGGCGCTAGAATTTGATTATGACTATATTTTTAACTTTTCGGAATCGGAAAGTATTTTTCCTTGGAACTCCGAATCAATGCTAGAATCAACTTAAAACTCACTCTCAGAGTGGGTCTTAGTCGTCATGTCTATAAACACGGGAACTGGGAAAGTCGGAGTCCTTACTTAATAGCTGTCAACTGTCCACTATAGGGACCCTATCCTAGTTTCCGTTCATCTAAATTTAAGTGAGGCACAAAAGTGTTACTACCCAAAGGTTTTGAAGTCGAAATGTACACGGGTACACCCCAGGGGGACATAGTAGGCTTTTCCGATAAAATAGTTAAAAATCTTGATGGGTTTGTCCGGGAACCAGATACCCGCAATGTGGAGTATATCACCGCCCCAATTTGCAGTTACGATCGCTCTCTTTGCGCTTTAGTCAAACCTCGGCAACAACTGCGACAATACCTGCGCCAACTTGGCAACTACACCATTATACCAGGTAGCACTCTCTCTCTGGGAGATAGTCGGCGCTTTTACCGTTCTGACCCCAACAACCCCTATCATGCCTACATTCAGGAAACCTACGGAACTGATGTAGTTACGGCCAGCATCCATATTAACATCGGTATTGATGATCCAGAAGTGCTAATGCGTGCCGTGCGCCTAGTGCGGGTAGAAGCACCATTATACCTCGCCCTAAGTGCCTCCTCTCCCTTTTTGGACGGTAAACCCACCGGTTATCACTCCCATAGGTGGCATTTGTTCCCCAAAACTCCCCGCCACGTTCCCCTCTTTGAAAGTCATTCTCATTATATCCAGTGGACTAATGAACAACTAGAAGCCGGAACTATGAGAAATGTGCGACACCTGTGGTGTTCCGTGCGTCCTAATGGGGTTCGTCGCCCCTACAGCCTCAATCGCCTGGAATTAAGGATTTGTGACCTAATGGTGAATCCCATAGCCTTACTGGCGACTACAGCCTTCTTAGAGGCAAGGTTATGGCAACTGATGGAGACCCCGAACCTAGACCCCCTGGAATTGAGTAGCCTACCAGCAAACACCCGCAATCAGGAATTAGTGGCGATCGCAGATGCCAACGAGGAAGCAGTAGCGCACCGGAGTCTGGATGCTAACCTGAAACACTGGAAAGATGGCAGCAGTATTTTAGCCCGCGATTGGATCGATAATCTGTATCAAGAAGTTTGGCCAGTGGCTAAACAGCGTGGTTTTAGCTGTTTTCTGTCTCCCCTCAAAAAGATTCTGCGGTCGGGAAACAGCGCCCAACAGTGGCTAAAACAGTATGAAAGTGGCATCGATACTCGTAGTATTATCAAAAAGGCGATCGCTGATGCTTATGAACAGGAGCAGGAACTTGAAGATAAATTATGTCAATTACTGGTTACCTAGTGGGTTGATGCAAAAGACCTATTAATATATCTTATGTCCTCAGCCAAGGAGGAAATATAAAGAAAAGCTATAGAAATGTGGCTTTTAGTTCAGGAGTTGGGGATTATATAGTATTAACTTCTGGCGGGTAAATTCCTGGCCTTTCAATGCGATCGACTATGCCCCAACTCGTTCTAGTTAATCCTCAAATCCCCCAAAATACAGGGAATATTGCCCGCACCTGTGCGGCGACCCAAACACCCTTGCATCTGGTGGGCCCCCTGGGATTTGAAATTAGCGATCGCTATCTGAAACGGGCAGGACTAGATTACTGGCCCTATGTACCCCTTAAATACCATACCCATATAGAGGATTTCCAAGCCTTTCACCAACCATTAGGGGGCCGCTGGGTAGGATTTAGCGCCCGTGGAAAACAGAATTATGTGTCCTTTCAATTTCAGGAAAATGATTGGCTGCTGTTTGGTAGCGAGACAGAAGGACTCCCCCCAGAAGTTCTAGCCCTCTGTCAAGCTACCGTCTACATCCCCATGTGTCAGCCGAATGTCCGCAGCCTGAACCTCTCCGTTAGTGCCGCTGTAGGATTGTTTGAAGCCCGCCGACAACTAGGTTTGCTGGCTTAACCCCCACGGTCTAAACATAAGTTTTGATTATATACTCTAGGAGGAGTAGCTCTATGTCTTCTGATAGATTTTCGTGATCAATCCAAGGATGTCTGGGTGAGAGGGTAAAGTCGGCGTAAGGATTGATGTATCAAGTTGTTGGCTACTTGAGTATATTCTTAACACTACTCTGCTAAAGTTGGGAAACCACAAAACATGGTTCCCAAGCCATTGTGTTTTTTGAGGTAGATGGTGTAAAGTTTGATTCGGGATCAACGGATTCCCAATCTGCATTTCCTGCCAACTGTCTTTTATCTATGACATCAAGGGAATTGCCAGATTGTTAACTCACACTCTCAACTTTGTGGTAATTGATGGGTAAAGGTGGCTTGTCGAAATTCAAAAAGCAAGGTAATCTGACCTAATCAATATCAATATGGCTGCCAGTGGTGGGCATCATGCAATCAGCATGATAAATATCACTTATCAGTTACTGTAATCGCAGGTTCTGCTTAAAGCCGTGTTAAATACAGATAACTGAGGAAAACCAGCCCCAAAAACAGTTTAAGCGCTTCTCCATAGGAGGTCGTTCTTTGAAAGGAACAGTTCCACACAACAATCAGCCTGTTGTTACGGATGCCATTAATACAGATATGAACGTGGAAACTACACAACAGGTGACAGCCCCCAGTCGGAGCAAGGTAAAAACCTCTGCTGCGTTCTTGGGTTTAGCGATTGCATCAGGTCTTCTGTTTCCCGAAGGGGGTAGTGCTGCTACTGAGTCACTAAAAGCCGATAGCACCAAATCGATGCAGTCTTCTTCCAATCAAGCTGCACTTAATCAAGACGGCGACTCAGTATCTGATTCATCAGATTGGCAACCATCCATTCTGCGAAACCTGACAGAATCTAATTCTGGGTCTATGGGTTCGGCAACCCCAGTAGAACCAGCAGCAGTTATTGACCATCAGGAAAACGAGACTCAAGCCCAAGAGCAAGCCCAGCCTGGGTCTGTGGTTGTCTCGGAACCGTCTTTATCAAAATCTGAAGAAAAACCTTTCCCCTATCAGTTTGACACCATAGAAAGGTTTGACACCACAGAAAGGGCTGTGGGAAATGGCATTAGCGGTTCAGACTCCTATAGCTCTGATGTGACGGAAAACACTGCCCCTAGCCCACGGTTTTCTCAACCTTCCCAGGTGAGCAATGCGGTTAGGGAGACAATTAGGGAAACTGATATCAGTTCCTTTAATAGGGTTCCCGGTACCTTGGTGATTGACTCAGACCCCACTCAGTCGGTTTCGGTGGTCTATAAGGTCAGTTCAGGAGACACTATAGCTCGAATTGCTGAGGCCCACGGGGTGTCAGTAGATGATGTGATTAGAGCTAATAATTTGACTGACCCTCACTTGATTAAGGTTGATCAAGAACTGAGGATTCCTAAACGTTTGCATAACTATCTGGCATCTCCAAGAGATAGTTACACAGCAGATCACAACTTAAACAACTCCAGAATTGATTTGGGTTCTGCCCAAACTACTACTCCTAGCCACAGAGCATCTACTAACAACAATACTCCGGGAGCTTCTGTTAGACTACGCTTGAGTCAAACTGTGACTCCTACAGTTCTCCCGTCCCAAATATCTGGCGATATCACCAAACCGGTGGGCCTGAAAGTGGATTTGGGCGATCGCTTGGGTACATCAAATGATGGCGGCGATCGCATTTCCCCCAGGAAACTTTCGGAACTCAGTCAACAAACCCCTGTCATAGAGTCTAACTATACTGATAACTCAACTACAGCTTCACGAAAGGATCTATCAACTAGTGGTGAGTCCCAACCCAGTAGTAATGGGGAATTTAGTCTTGCTGATGCTGAGGAGAGAAGGCTTACCCCTCTCAATCGCCGCCACAGCGGCAGTAGACTCTATAGCGATCGCCTGAGAACTGAGATTGAGCGACTGCGAAACGAGTACCACGCTCAACAGTCTCAACCCACCTATTCCTATCAAACTGTCAGCTTTTCTCAGGAACCAGAAGAAGTAGTGATCGAGGCGAAAGCCGAAAAAGCCGAAACCGCTGATCAGGTGTTGGCTGCTACTGAACCTAACCCCAGACGACTACAACGGATTAACCCTGAGTTTAACCCCACAGCCTACCAATATCAAAAGGATATCGATGGGGAAAAACCCTCAGACGGGGCTACTCAAGAGATTTCCCGCCGCCCAGAACCAGGTTCCGAAGATAACCCCAATTCATTGGTTGCTACTGCTCCTCTGGGGGCTAGTGCTTATGATCCACTTCAGAACCCTACTCTCGGTCGCATTGTTTCCCCCGATTTACCGCCACTACTTGGCCCGGATGCCTACCTACCGGGAGGCTCCACACGGTTTGCTGGCTATATTTGGCCAGCCGAGGGAATTTTAACCTCCGGCTACGGTTGGCGTTGGGGAAGAATGCACCGAGGTATTGATATTGCCGGTCCGGTGGGTACTCCCATCTTAGCAGCCGCTCCGGGAGTGGTTATCTTTTCTGGTTGGAACAGCGGTGGCTATGGCAACTTGGTGGAACTAGAGCATCCTGATGGCAGTGTTACCCTTTATGCTCATAATCACCGGAATCTGGTCAGTAAAGGGCAGAAAGTTACCCAAGGTCAGCTAATTGCGGAAATGGGTAGCACCGGGTTTAGCACTGGTCCTCACTTGCACTTTGAAATTCACCCCACCGGAAATGGGGCTGTCAATCCTATGGCTTTGTTGTCCAGGGATTAATGACCAATTTGCGGCTAAGAACAGACCCAGATCTTCCCCTGGTCTGTTCCCCCCCCTTAACAGGTTGAAAATTTTTTGGGCGATAGCTTGCCATATATGGGGAAAAGGTGCTAGGATTATAAATTGTTGAAGAACAAGGCTCTGTAGCTCAGTGGTTAGAGCAGGGGACTCATAAGCCCAAGGTCGCAGGTTCAAATCCCGCCAGAGCCATTTATTGAACTGATTTAACCTAGGGTCCTACACAAAAACACATGGGACCCTTTGAGCCAGGCCCCCCATAAACCGGGGCCTCTAACCAACGCGCCGGCGGAAATATCTGGCGGTCAATTATAGTATGATCAGGATGATGCAAGCATAACAAATGGTAAACTCAGCCATAAAAAACTGGGTTTTCAGAGGAATTAGGAGATTGACCCATGACAAGTGAGTGTATTCGCGTTGGTTTAGCAGCCCCGGATTTTACCGCCACAGCGGTTATTGACCAAGAGTTCAAAACTATTAAGTTATCTGAATATCGGGGTAAATACGTTGTTCTGTTCTTTTATCCCCTGGACTTTACTTTTGTCTGTCCGACAGAAATTACCGCATTTAGCGATCGCGCTGAAGAATTTTCAGCCATTAACACCCAAATCTTAGGGGTTTCTGTCGATAGCGAATTTTCTCACCTAGCTTGGATTCAAAGCGATCGCCAGTCCGGTGGAGTTGGCGACCTCAACTATCCCCTAGTGTCTGACATTAAAAAAGAAATCAGCGCCGCCTACAATGTGCTTGACCCAGAAGCCGGAATTGCACTGCGGGGTCTGTTCATTATTGACAAAGATGGCATTATTCAACACGCCACTATCAATAACCTCGCCTTCGGTCGTAATGTAGACGAAACCCTACGGACCTTACAAGCGATCCAATATGTGCAAGCTAACCCCGGCGAAGTTTGTCCCGCAGGTTGGAAGCCAGGAGATAAAACCATGAACCCCGACCCAGTTAAGTCTAAAGAGTTCTTCGCAGCTATCTAAATCAATAATAGTGCATAGTTAACAGTTGACCGTGACCAAGGCCCCATGAGATTCAAGATGATTCAACTCCTTACTCCCATTGCTGGCAGTTTGCTAGGAAGTTTGCTCTTGATGGCTTGTGCAACACCAACCGGAGTAGAAACCCAACCGGAAAACCCTATAGGACAAATCCTATCCACCGAGGTTGAGTCTGGTGCATCTATCCCTCTGAATCGGGAGTGGGAACAAACCACAGTAGTGGAGAATTTGGAACATCCCTGGGGATTAGCGTGGCTTCCTGATGGGACAATGCTGATTACTGAGCGACCAGGACGCTTACGGATAGTGCGCGATGGGGTTCTCGACCCTACTCCTGTAGCTGGGTTGCCAGAAATCTTAGTCCTGAATCAGGGAGGTTTACTCGATATTGCCGTTCATCCCCGGTTTGAGGAAAATTCATTGATTTATTTCACCTATTCCCAAGGAACGCCCGAAGCCAATGGGGTGGCAGTGGGTAGAGGGGAGTTAAGGGGAAACAGCCTAGAGAATGTCGAGGTGATTTTCCAAGCTGTTCCTTTGAAGCGGGGAGGACAACACTTTGGTTCGCGCATCGTGTGGTTACCCGATGATACTCTGCTGGTGGCGATTGGTGATGGGGGAAATCCACCGGTGGAACTCGACGGGGAACTGATTCGCTTACAGGCTCAAAATCGAGAGAGTCATTTGGGTAAGATTGTACGCCTGAATGACGATGGCTCAATTCCCGGTGATAATCCTTGGCAGGGAGACCCTGATAGTGACCCTGCTATTTGGAGTTATGGTCATCGGAATATTCAGGGGTTGGCGATTGATTCCCAACGGGGTCACGTTTGGTCTACGGAACATGGGGCGCTTGGTGGGGATGAGTTAAATCTGATTAAAGGGGGGAAAAATTACGGCTGGCCTCTTGTAACCCATAGTCGGGAATATACGGGGGGGCAGATTTCCGATCGCCAAACCCATCCAGATATGGTTGACCCCCATATCGTTTGGACACCAGCGATCGCTCCGTCCGGGTTAGCCGTGCATGGGGGCGATTTGTTTGCTGGGGGTTTGGTATCCCAATCCGTGCATCATATCCAATTAAATGAGTCCGGTGAGGTGATAGACCAACGAGCGATCGCGATCGGTCAGCGTGTGCGGGATGTTCGGGAAAGTCCTGATGGTCATCTCTATGTGTTGACTGATGCCGCCCCCGGGCGGTTAATTCGACTTCATTAACTTAGCGCGAGTTTTCTGGCTGTCTCCTGGATCCGGAAAAATTCAGTTTCTGCCTCAATTCTAACCCCTGGCGTGCAACTGACCGGATTTTCCAGAATTTGACCCTTCTCCCAGGTTAGGGAACTGGCGTCTTCTAGCTTGGTCTCACAGCGCAGCGGGGATTGGATTAGCCCCGTTGTATGCCCTCAATCATCAGGATTATCAACAAATCCGCCAGAAAATTGATACAGCTCTGGACGACTGACGATATCAGTGACGAGTTCGGCGTTAGGGTAGAGTTAGAGTTTCCCCTAAGCAACTTTTAATCCAGTCGAAAATTTCCCGGTTCACCCGTTCGGGACATTCATCATGGGGGCAGTGACCCGCGCCCTCCAGTTCTACTAACTTGATGTGGGGATTATATTTTAGGTAGAGGTGAGGTTTAGCCAGTTTCAGGGGAATCAGTCGATCCTGTTTTCCCCAGAGTAGTAATATGGGAACCTGCACCTGGGGAAATAGACTGCGTACAGCAGGGCCGAGTTTAGAACTCCCCATAATCCGAAACAGAATAGTAAAAGCCCTAGCTGCCCCTCGTTCTTGGGGTGGAGTAGATAGAATATGTATCAGTTCCTCTGTAACTGCATCAGGATTGTGATAGGCTAATTTAACCCAACGACTGATGACAGATGGTTGTCTCACTAGATAGAATATGGGACGTAATATAATAGGGGAAGCAACCAAACTTTGGATTAACTCAACTGGGGGAACCATCCACCCAGGTAATAAGTCCGCTTGAGCGGCGGGATCGGGTAAACTGAGCATAACCAAACCTTTAGCGGTTTTGGGATATTGAGCAACAGTTGCTAAGGCGATTAGAGAACCAATAGAGTTTCCCACCCAGATGGTCGGACGGCGGATAAAAGTTTGCCAAAAGTCATGCACCAATTCGGTCCAGAGGGAAACATTATATGGAGCGATCGCCTTTTCAGAACCACCAAACCCCAATAAGTCCAAAGCATAAACTGGGTGCGAATGACTGAAGACCGACAAATTGTGTCTCCAGTGGCCGATAGATGCACCAAAGCCGTGAAGGAAAATTAAAGGAACAGGAGAGTTGCTCCCGAGTGGGTCTTGAACCTCAAAAATAGGCGATTTAGCCTCTTTAGGGTGCTGCCAACGCAGAAAAGTATAGCGAACTCTCCAACCCCTCCAAATCCAATCACGCTGAAAGCCCATCTGTTTGTGCAAGTCTGGTAAATCCATCTAACCGTCGTCCTGAGTGCAACATAACTTGAAAGTTACCCCTAAAATACTAGGGTCCCTAAAGTTTAGATTAAATGTCAAGCCTATTGATATGGGAAATCAGTACAATGTTCGGTTAGTGCGACCCACAATTTTCGAGACATTCGTTAACCTCATTAACTTAAAATTCCTGTAATGCCTGTGATAGAATCAAAAAGAAATCGCAACTTACCTCAAATCAACGACAATATCCGCTTTCCTAAGATTCGCCTGATCGATACCGAAGGCGGTCAGCTAGGGATCATGACTCCCAGGGAAGCCATGAAACTAGCTCAGGAAAAGGAACTAGACCTAGTTCTGGTTAGCGATAAAGCTGACCCTCCCGTATGCCGGATTATGGATTATGGGAAGTTCAAATATGAACAGGAAAAGAAAGTTCGGGAAGCTCGTAAAAAGCAGCATACCGCCGATGTCAAAGAAGTTAAGATGCGTTACAAAATTGATGATCACGACTATCAGGTGCGTGTGAATCAAGCCAAGCGCTTCCTTAAATCCGGCGATAAGGTCAAAGCCACAATCATGTTCCGGGGTCGAGAAATTCAGCATAGCAACCTGGCCCGGGAGCTGCTAAAACGTATGGCAGTAGACCTAGAAGAACACGCAGAAGTTCAACAGTCCCCCAAACAAGAGGGACGGAGCATGATGATGCTGTTGGCTCCCAAAAAAACAACTAGCTGAGACTTAGGAATTGCGGGCCATTGTCATTTATCAAACCTGTTGCTGCTACAGTTATGATAAACCAGTAACCCCAGTTCCCCCCCCCATAACTGATAATTTAGAAAAGAGTTGACACTCCCCGTTCTAAAGAGACGGGGATTCTTGGTTCGCGCTACTCGCCATTAGACCGCAGGTTTACACCAACAGCCCAAGAGAGCCAATCTCCCCAAGCGTAAGTTCCGGCGTGCCCCGCCTTAGCTAGTCCGCGTTTCCGGATATTCGCTGCCACATTAACATCACGGTCGGCTACATACCCACAGTGCGAACACATTATGTGTTCTTTCTCATAGGGTTTTCTTGACTCATTGACCCCAGTTTGAGCATTCTTGGCTGGTATAGCGAGGCTCTGCAGCTACCGTCACCTTGCCATATTTCACACCAAAATACTCTAGCCAACTGCGAAAAGTAGACCAACCTGCATCAGAAATAGATTTAGCTAGTTTTCGATTTCTTGCCAGCCCTTTCACATTCAAGTCTGTAGATTGGATAACGGAATATGCTAATCTCTTGCAATATTCTTTTCGCTGCCTACTTACTCTTAAATGCTTACGAGCATATCTATTTATAGCTTTGTGATAGTTTTTAGATGGTTTTGGTCTGGCTTTCTTTTGAGCGTAACTGTACTTTTTGGTAGGGGTCGAAAGGGAAGTCGCCTTCCCCAACTCCCATACAAAACCGTGCTTGATACTTTCACATCACACGGCTCCTGATGTGGATACCCTATTGTCAGTAGGAACAGGGTTACTACCCCCTGCTTTATGACTTCAACTTTGGGAGCTATATACACTACGTAGTCTTTAAACTCGCTCTGGTCATAAGTACTCCTACTTATCGCAGTCTCTATATCCACACCGTGACTAGTGGGCATATCCCAACCATTACAGTTAGGCATTGGCTTTCAGTCACATCCTTTCCCCTTAAAGGGTTAGGGGTCGAGAGTGAAGTCACCTTCACCCTCTCCCATTCAGAACCGTGCTTGATAGTTTCCCATCACACGGCTCCTGGTGTGGATACCCTATTTGTCAAAGGAGCAGAATCAAGAGACCTGCTTTCTACTTCGATGTTCAGAGCTATATGCACCACGTAGTCTTTAAACTCGTCCTCGCCATTATACTCTTACTGACCGCAGTATCTATATCCCCACCGTGACCTGTGGGCATATCCCAACCATGACAATTGGGCTTTAGCTTCTGGTCACATCCTTCACCCTCTAAGCATGCGCTTACATTTTTCACTACTGCCTTGTGAATAGCATTACTCACTGGTTTATAGCCTACATTCCGCAGGTTGATAGGTAATTAACCGGATGCGTAGTAATAGCGCTCAACGGGTGGACCGAAGAGGTGAATAATCAATCGCCGTTCATCATTGAGATTGCTAATCTGCCTTTGCCCATCGAGATTAACCCAGTGGATTCCTTGAAACTTCTGCATAATCCAGCGAAAGGTCGGTTTAGCGGTGGGTTGTTGGCGTTGGTCGCGCACCGTTTGCTTCTGAGCATCTAGCGCCTGTCGCAGTTGGCGTTCGGCGAGGGTATACACCATAAGGGTTAGGGCCATGATGAGAGCTAAGGCCTCGACCCGCTGCGGCTTTTTGACAAAGACGCTACTGGCAAAGAAGAGGGGGTCTTTGAGGAAGCGAAAGCCTCTCTCGACGGTCTGTTGCCCTTTATAGCATTAGTCAAGGTGGTTAGGACGCAGCTTTGAGAACGGAATCCATGGCATCATGGAGAGAATCAAACTGCTCAATGCAGTGGCGAATACGGGCTTTCAGCCACGACCAACATTTCTCTATCTTGTTGAGGTCTGGCGAATAAGGTGGTAGATAGAGTAAACGGCATTGAGCTGCCTCCACCAGTTCAGCAATCCGCCCCCCTTTATGAAACGTTGCATTGTCCAA
>NZ_JBIMLI010000001.1:4361-90563 GCF_051859755.1 Limnospira sp. | reverse complement strand
GCCGACAGTCCCGGACGAAGCCAGAAATAAACATCAAGATCCGGCTATGTCCGGTTTTGTTTAAGTTTTATAGAGCATAATTTAATGAGACTCAAGATTCAGGCTGTAATCATGATGATCGCGCCATTAGGATTTATCACTGGTGCGATCGCCGCTGACTCTGATGACTTACAGAGGCTTCTAACTACCAATCAATGTCCTGGCTGTGATCTGCGGGGAGCCGACTTGTCAGCCGCTCAACTTTCCGGGGCTAATCTTTTTCAAGCCGATCTGGGCGGCGCTATCCTCCGACAAGCAGATTTACGCAGTGCTAATCTGCAAGAGGCTAATCTGTATAATGCCGACTTGGGGGGTGCGAGTTTAGCTGCTAGTAATTTGTTTAAGGCTAATCTCCACCATGCGAACCTACAAAGGGCTGATTTGCGTGAAGCCGATCTCGGTCAGGCTATGCTGGGTCGTGTAGACTTGCGGCGGGCTGATCTTAGGGATGCTAATCTATTTCAGGCTAACCTCGGTCAGGCTTATCTGGAAGAGTCCGATTTGATGAATAGCAATCTCCAAAGGGCTTTTTTATTTAGGGCTAATCTGGAACGTGCTAATCTGACCGGGGCTAATTTGCTGGGAGCAGATCTGCGGGGTGCTAATTTTTCTGATGCCGATCTCACTGGTGCCAGTCTGGTGGGTGCGGCCTTGAATGATACTAATATCAATCGTGCCCAACTGTCTAATACAAACTTGTCTGGTGCTTTGTTACAGGGAACAACTCTCGGTCCGGTCGTGTGCATTATTGATCAATCTGTTAATTGTGCCGCTCCCCCTGCGCCACCACCTCCCTTGCTTCCGGCAGATTTTTGGGACGATTAATCTCCTGAGATAGGGGTTTTTGAGTTTTTATCTGGCGATCGCTTTTCAGAATCGGGTAATGTGAGTATACTAAATGTGGGGTCTAAAAATCCCCATATCCTCTAAACTCGCTAAACCTAGGGTTAGCTTCTAAACATCATGAGTGCCCAACCTCTATTAAAGTTTGAAGTCCAGACAGCTGCTCAATTGGCAGAAGATCTGCGATCGGCGACAACCTGGCGTGAAGTTGAGGCACTCACCCAAAACTATTCCCATTGGAAACGTGAAGCCTGGAAGTTACTCTCTGAAGCTGAACAGGAGCGGATTAAATATCTTAAACATTGGCAGGATCACCCAGTAGCCCAAAAGTTTCCCCCCGGTTCTCTGGTGCAACGCATCAATAGCAGCACAGAGAGGGTGGGTAAGGTCGTTAACTACTGGAGTGCATACGGTGTCGATTATGTAACTTTTCAGGTGGAGCAGGATATTGATTGGTGTCGGGCTAGTTTTCTGCAATTGGTGAACCCAGAAAAATCAACCGCCTATTAGGGTAAATTGCCACTCAACCGGATTTTATCTAAGCTACAATAGCCCAAATCCCCTGCTGATCTAAATTTATCCTGAATGCGCTTACGCTATCTTATTCCCTTTTTCGATCCTAGTTCCCAGAATTGGGCAACAGAACCTCGCCTGCTGCGCTGGTTAACCTTTGTGTGGCTATTTGTCGGTCTCGTGGCGATGTTTTCTGCTTCCTATCCTAGTGCATTAGCTGAACATGGGGATGGTTTGTACTACTTCAAACGCCAGCTCACATGGATGTTAGTGGGGATGGTAGGATTTAACGTGATTGTTAATACCCCTGTGCGGGTCGCGTTACGGACTGCTCAGTGGGGATTATTCGCGGTGATGGGGTTATTGTTTCTTACTATAGTCCCCGGTTTGGGAACTACTATCAACGGGGCGACTCGATGGCTGTCACTAGGCCCAATTCTCATTCAGCCTTCGGAATTAATGAAGCCATTTCTGATACTACAAGCGGCGCGGTTTTTTCCCCGCTGGGAGCGGTTGAGTTGGCGATCGCGACTAACCTGGTTAGGGATTTTTCTGCTAATTTTGTTGCTCATTTTAGCCCAACCCAACCTCAGCACCACCGCTCTTTGTGGTATGACATTATGGTTAATCGCCCTCGCCGCCGGACTTCCTTTTTTGTATTTGGGCGGTACTGCTGTTGGTGGGTTAATCTTGGCTACTATTAGTATTAGCCTACGAGAATACCAAAGGAAGCGGGTTCTCTCGTTTATGAATCCCTGGGCTGATCCCGTTAATGATGGCTACCAATTAATTCAGAGTCTACTAGCTGTCGGTTCTGGCGGTCTTTGGGGCGCTGGTTTGGGATTATCTCAACAAAAGTTATTTTATCTGCCGATTCAGTATAGCGATTTTATTTTTGCCGTTTATGCCGAAGAGTTTGGCTTTGTTGGCGGGGTGCTGCTTTTGTTGATGCTAGTCGCTTATGGGACTCTTGCCCTGAGAGTCGCTCAATTAGCCAATAATATTGAACATCAACTGGTAGCGATCGGAGCCATGGTCGTCATGGTGGGACAGTCTTTGCTGAATATTGGGGTAGCTACTGGGGTACTACCAACTACTGGTTTGCCTTTACCCTTATTTAGTTATGGTGGAAGTTCCATGATTGCTAGTTTAGCAATATCTGCTTTATTGATTCGGGTAGCCCGCGAAAGCAGTGAAGCACAGGTTATTCCCATCAGGCCTCTTGCTCAAAACAGGGGTTGACAAGTAGCGCGGGATGATGCTATGTTATCCACGTAATGTCTATTTTATGATTTCTCTGTTTGCATTAATAAAAAAAAATTAAAAAAGTCCCATTATTTAAATACTACCATAGGTCAGCAACAAAAGCAACCCTCCCGAAACCCAATCGCGGGTGGGGAGTGATTTATTTACAAAACTTAACATAACTAATTAATTTTTAACTATTTGACTGTTGAGATGGGGGAATTAGACAAAAAATCAGGACATTGTGGGTTTAAGGGAAGTTTGATCCAAAACTCGGTTCCTTTGCCAATTTCTGACTCGCACCAAATTTCCCCACAGTGGCGGGAGACGATAATTTCACGACTTATATATAACCCTAAACCCGTACCTTTACCGATTTCTTTGGTGGTAAAAAATTGCTCAAAAATTTGGTTTTTCGTGGTTAGGTTGATACCCTTAGCATTATCGGCAACCATGATCGTGATCTGTTCTGAATTAGCCAGGGTTTTAATTGTAATTAACGGCTGAGACTGTTGGTTGTTGTGTGTCCAGTCCCCTACTTCATCTAAGGCATCAATGGCATTGCTGATCAAATTCATAAACACCTGATTCAGTTGACCTGGGTAGCAGAGGATTGACGGTAGTTTCCCATAGTCTCGAATCACTTGAATCGGCGGACGTGATGGTGTGGCTTGTAAGCGGTTTTTCAAGATGAGTAAGGTTCCCTCTAAACCTTCTTCCAGATTGACTTTTAGCATTTGGTCGCTGTCTTTGCGGGAGAAGTTACGCAGCGATCGCACAATTTGAAAGAGTCGATCTGAACCCAATTTCAGGCTAGATATAACTGTCAAAAAATCCGTCTCTAAAAACTCTAAATCTATGGAATCTATGTATTCTTGAATGCGCGGATCGGTCGGGGAATAAATATCTTGATAAAGCCGAGTGAGTTCTAGTAGGTCTTTGCTATAGTTTTCCACATGGGCTAAATTATGAAATATCGAGTTAACGGGGTTATTGATTTCGTGGGCTAAACTAGCCATCATTTGCCCCAATGATGCCATTTTTTCCGATTGAAAAAGCTGTGAATGGGTGTGTTTAAGTTCCTCTAAAGTTTGCTCTAGTTGCTGTGCTTGAGCTTGAGCGATCGCGGCGGCGGAACAGGCTTGTTGATAAAGTTGAATTTGGGTCTGTTCAAGATCTAGTTGTTCGATTTCACTTTCCCGTTGATATTGCGCTACTACAGCATCAAGAATAGATAGCAATTCATTGGGGGCAATATTGGTAATATAGTCAAGGTGAGGATGGCTCGGTGTTAAGTCAGAGTCCGCAGTTGTGGCTAAAGTTCTGACTGCTAAAATATACTCGCGGATGCGTTTATCTAAATTTAGCGGCTCTCGGAAATACATCGATCGCACTATAGCCGAAGGAGATGTTAATAAATTCATCTCACTATCACCGTAGAGTAAACCTTTATGCGATCGCTCCATCAGAGTAATATCTTTAATCAAAGTTTCCCGAATCACCTCCCTTTCGGCTGGGTCAGAAGTAGTAACTAACTTGAGGCTAAAAAAAGCTGTTCTCTGGGAAAGCATCCGCTGACGACCACTGACATTCACCACCGCCGCATTCACCTTCCGGGTGGTGTTAATTTCTTGCAGGTCAAAATAACTCTCAAATTGTTTCATTAATATAAGCAGGGATAGATTTACTGATTTCATCTTTCCACCCTCCTGGCGACTCTCCCTATACCTGTACTCAGGAAATCGCCAATGACAGGAAAAGAGGGGCAGAATTTTTCTGGCATCCTGGTTTCTCCTAAATTAGTTTAGTGTGCAGGTTTTTTTGATGGGAAACTTGCCCAACCCACTCCCACTTATGGGGCAATGTTAGCTTTCAGAAAATGTTATTTTATCTGGTTACCTCAGAAACACTAGCTTCACCCTGTATACTTGTTTAACTACTGACGACAGAGCCAGGAACTAGCTACCTATTCGGTGGGTGTCCTGACTCAAACAACCTTAATGGTTATTTGACAATCAGAGTTTTTTATTTAGTATCTCAAGTTACAGATTATCAAATTATTTAAAATTCACGACTAGACCATAGCACAAAAATCGGCTTTTGTTTGTGAAAAAAAAAGTTAAATTTTTCGACCATTACAGAGCAGTTCAGCAGAAGATAGCCTAGTAGGAGCTAGGTTCAACATAACTTGACAGTTTCAGCCAGCCCCTACATTTACCTAAAGCCTGGTGGCAGAATAATGATTATTTTTTAAGATCACGAGCCATGTTACGGAACATATCCAAACTGGAGTCAGCACGACGACGATCGCTTTTCACCTCTGGTGCTGGAGATTCAGTAGCTTTAGGCTGGGTCATTTCCATCGCTGGTTTAGCGGTAGCTTTAGGAGCCTCGAAAGGTTTTCCTCCCGACATTTTAGGGAAAGACTTTTTAACTTCTAAAGGCTTACGCATATACTCAATATCGCCTAAACTCTTGGCGCTATCGGGATCAAGATAGAAAGAACTTCCTTGAGTTTTTGTTGTTTCTGATTTGCGACCAAATAAGCCTCTAATAAATCCTGACATAGTTTTTTCCTAGGTGGGGTGTTGGGTATATGTTAAATTTTATCAAAAATTGTGTTGATTATGATAATTTTTTACGGATTTCTCAATGCACGCTCATCAATGCCCACTTTATGTAAAGTTT
Organism: Limnospira sp.; assembly: GCF_051859755.1. Taxonomy (NCBI): domain Bacteria; kingdom Bacillati; phylum Cyanobacteriota; class Cyanophyceae; order Oscillatoriales; family Sirenicapillariaceae; genus Limnospira; species Limnospira sp. The sequence continues at coordinate 85,235 of NZ_JBIMLI010000001.1, read as the reverse complement.
GGTGAAAAAAAATTTAAGAAATATTACAAAAAAAATTTTTTGCTCTGGGGTGGTGGCTTTCCTGGCTGATTTGTGGTATTATTTTTAACAATGGAAATGTTGACATTTTTTTGGTAATTGAATAGATTACCATTATTTAAATACATATCTGTAGCTTACCATTAATTACCCCCACTTGTCAACCCTGGGGCGGGGCGTTTTTTTTAAATTGATGAAAAAATCAACTTAGTTAACAGGAGAATTTAATGATCCAAGTTTAGAGTCTGATAACGAGTTTGTAGTTGATTAATGCTGTAGAGGGACTCCAAATTAAGGCCAGCATTTTGATAAAGTTCAGCCCCCCCTTGATGGCGATCGACTAAAGCGATAACCTTATCAACGCTGTATCCAGCATCAGTAAGGCGTTGTACAGCTTTGAGGGCAGATTGTCCAGTAGTGACAACATCTTCGAGAACTACGACGTTAGCGCCGGGGGATAGTTCGGGTCCTTCGATGTAGGCTTTAGTTCCGTGTCCCTTAGCTTCTTTTCGGATAATGAGGGCGGGTATAGGTCGATTTTCGTAGACAGAAACGACACTAACGGAGGAAACCATAGGATCAGCACCGAGGGTAAGCCCGGCGACTGCTTCTGTTTCCAGGGGAAGTAATGGTAAAATCAGGCGAGCGATCGCCACCGACCCAGCGGGATGTAATGTGACCTGTTTACAATTAATATAGTAGGAACTCTGCTGACCAGAGGAGAGAACAAAATCCCCTTCTTGATAAGCGAGTTGACACAAAAGGTCAAGTAGCCACGATCGCAGGGTATCTAAAGCTGCACAAGAGGCATTGAGATCGCAAAGAGCAGGGATTTCTGAAGGGTTAGTCATAAAGGAGGGAAAAGGTAGGAAACAAATCTGTAATCACTCCATCTGATCGTACACTGGGAGAGACCATCTGACCAAACAGATTCACCAAGGTTAATGCCATGAACAGAATTTTATTACAGAGTATCAGTGGAGTGTTAGGGGTAGCGATCGCCTCATTCGTGTGGGTTGAGGGAGTTGTGGCGCAACCGAGAACCCGTTTCCAGCCTTTTGCGGAAGACTTTAACCAGGCGGCGACCCGCAGTTCTGGGGATGCTTTTAAAAATCAATCCCTGATGGGTCAACTTTCGGTATTCTTCGGGTTAAGCTATCCCTGGCCGGGTGCTATTAATGGTTTTCCTGAAAGTTTGATTGCTGATGATGCCAGACGAGTGAATCAACTGTATAGAGAGAGAATGCTCCAGCAGACCCTAAGCGGTCCGACTATCCGCACTGCCGATCTAGCGAACCCATACAACACCTCAATTTTGACTCAACCTTCTGTGATCAACGAGTTGTCTAACGACACTCCGGGGGGATTTTTGTTTAATCCCTAATGGGAGCGAGTCCAGTTTTTGATCAGGTGCGTCATCAAAGGTTAATGACGCACCTGCAAAGGGACTACTGAGAAACAGCTTGATTGTTTTGTTGAGATGCGATTTTCTGAGTCAAAACTTCCAAGGCTTTGCCATATTGAGGATCATCAAGAGTGCCAATTTTGTCGCGGTTTTCGCGGAGGATATCTCGCTGTTGTTCGGTGAGTTCAACGATCACATCAGGCTTAATTCCCTCATGATTAATGTCACGACCATTAGGGGTAAAATATTTAGCGATCGTGACCGCCAAACCGGAACCGCGACCCACGCCACGAACGGACTGAACTAGACCCTTACCAAAAGTGTTAGTTCCGACCAAAACGGCGCGGTTGTTATCTTGTAGAGCGCCGGATAGAATTTCACTAGCACTAGCGGAACCGCCATCAACAAGAATCACCATAGGCTTATCAGTGAGGGCGCGATTATTAGCGCGTTGTCGATCCATTTCTCCCTGACGATTAACGGTAGAGACTATATCGCCTTCTGTTAGCCACATACGGGCGATTTCAATACTAGCATAGAGCAGACCGCCAGGATTAGAGCGTAAATCGAGAATATAACCTGAAACATTCTGTTGTTCGAGGTTAGTGATCGCCTGTCGCATTTCCTCGGCAGCATTAGCACTAAAATTGTTCAGACGAATATAGCCGATATCGCCGACGGGGGAAGGTTTCTTAGAGTAGCGTACCGGGTGAATTTCAATCTGAGCGCGGGTAATATTAAACTCAATTTCCCTTGGACCGCGCAAAATAGTCAACTTAACCTGAGTCCCAATTGGTCCACGAATCAAATTGACAGCTTCATTGAGCTCCATTCCCTCAGTGCTGCGGCCATCAATTTTAGTAATAATATCCTGAGCCTGAACCCCAGCATCAAAAGCGGGAGAGTCCTCAATAGGGGAAATAACGACGAGTTTATTGGTTTCCTCATCTTGGGTAAGTTGGATACCAACCCCGGTCAGTTCTCCCTGAGTATCAATTTGCATATTTCTGAACTCTTCGGGGTTCATGAAGCGGGTATAAGGGTCATCGAGTTTAGCCAACATTTCGCGGATAGCTTCATAAGCCTGTTGATCATTAGTATATTCTCGGCTTAGAAACTCATTACGAAGTTCCCTCCAATCTACCTGGTTAAAGGTACCGTCAACGTAACTTCTATCAATAATTTGCCATACTTCATCAATTAGTTCCTTCGGGCTTTCCCGAAAGGATGCTTGGCCGGAAAGGTGTATACCAGCGCCCGCAACAGCAACAGCGGTCAGCATAACTGCTGTTGCGCCTATAACAAGCCCACTTTTTGATATAATCATTTATCTGCTGAACCGGAAGAGAATACTAAGAGCTATTAACAGCATACTAGCACATCAGATCTGGCGATCGCGGAGGTTGACCAAAAGCCCAATTGTGACCGGGACTCCCCCACCCCCATCAGAGGTGGGGTCAGCTTGATTTTTATGGCTCTACCCAGCGTCCATCTGCTTTGATGAGATTAATTAATTCTTCGACACCTTGATCTTCGGGAACTTTTTTAATTTCTTCCCGACCCCGATATAGGGAAATATAGCCAGGTTGTTTTCCTACATAACCATAGTCAGCATCTGCCATTTCTCCAGGTCCGTTAACAATACAACCCATAACAGCAATATCTAGTCCAGTCAGGTGTTTAGTTGCTTCTCGGACTTTGTGGAGAACTTCTTCGAGGTTAAAGAGTGTGCGACCACAGGAGGGACAGGCGACATATTCTACCATAGTTTTCCGCAGTCCTAGGGATTGCAGAATGCTATAGCAAACAGGAATTTCCTTTTCTGGGGCTTCTGTGAGGGAAACCCGAATGGTGTCACCAATACCATCTGCTAAGAGGGTAGCAATACCAGCGGTGGATTTAATGCGGCCATATTCTCCATCTCCGGCTTCGGTAACTCCCAAGTGTAGGGGATAGTCCATCCCTAGGTCATCCATGCGTTTAGCCATGAGGCGATAGGCTGCTAACATGACGGGGACGCGGGAGGCTTTTAGGGATATCACTAAGTTCTGAAAGTCTAGGGATTCACAGATGCGGATAAATTCCAGGGCTGATTCTACCATACCTTCGGGGGTGTCGCCGTAGGTAAATAGCATTCTTTCGGCTAGGGAACCATGATTAACGCCGATACGCATGGCTTTACCCTGGTCACGGAGGGAGATAACTAGGGGTTTGAGGGTTTCGCGGATTTTCTCGCCGATTTCTTGAAATTCAGTGTCTGTGTATTCGCTACGATCGCCTTTAGGTTTCTCGAAGACGTATAATCCGGGGTTAATCCGCACTTTATCGACGTGCTTGGCGACTTCTAGGGCAATTTTCATGCCGTTGTGGTGAACATCTGCGACTAGGGGGACGGGTTGATAGGTGGCGGCGAGTTTTTGTTTGATTTCGCCTACGGCTTTGGCGTGTCCGACGCTGGGAACTGTGACGCGGACGATTTCACAACCCATTTCATGCAGCCGACGAATGGAGGCGACGGAACCTTCTATGTCCATGGTATCTTCGTTAATCATGGACTGAACTACGACGGGGTATCCTCCGCCAATGGTGATGTTTCCGACCCGGACTGGACGGGTTTGGCGACGGTGAATTACTGTGTCAACGGAGGGCTGACTAGCGGTCGGAGTGGTTATGGGTAGGGTTTGCATGATCTGAATTTGATAATTGCTTAGTTTTAAGAGTGGGTTCTCAAAATTCAATAGGTGTCTATATTAAAGATAGATTGCCACAAATTGGGGACTTGTGGTTGATCCGATCGCTTAAATTGTTTAAATTGTCACGAATACGGGTAGCGATCGCTTGATTGTAGATTAGATAATTGGCTATGAGTGAACATCTGCGCTATTTTTCGGGTTTTGAGTCTTTAGCAGTCGAGTGGACAGACAAAATCTGGTCAAGGGGTGTACCCTTTTGGTTGCGGGCTGAACCTAAATCCAATCGGGTGGTTTTGTGTTTACATGGGTTTACCGCCACTCCTTTTGAGGTGAGACCAGTAGCGCAAGCCTGTCTAAGTCGGGGGCTTGATGGAGTGGGGCCTTTATTGCCTGGTCATGGTTTTCAAGAATTAGCAGACCAGAAGTTATTTTTTCCCAAAATGACGGCGGAAGGAATGTTATCTGCTGTGCGTCGGGAGTTGGAATTAGCCCGATCGCATTATGAATTTGTAGGTATTTTTGGGCATTCTATGGGAGGTGCGATCGCTTTAAAAATGGCGGCGGAGGGGCGAGTAGATGCCTGTGCGGTCACTGCACCAGCGTTAAAATTACCGCCTCGGGCTGTGATTTTATTGGCTTTATTTGGTTGGGCGAATATTTCTATCCCCACTCAACCCAAGCCTTTTGATAACCCCGTTTATTTATTTGATAATTCTCGGGCGGGGCGGGCGCTGCAACAACTAGCCAGGATAGCCCGATCAGATTTATCTTCAATTACTTGTCCGGTGTTAGCTATTCATTCCCATAGGGATGATTTAGTCAGTCCGGTGGTAATTAATTGGATGGAAAAACAACTACCAAACAATTTAGATGTCCGTTGGTTTGACCAGTCAGGTCATGTCATGATTTTAGATGTTAATGGGGAGGAAATTAGCCAGGCGATCGCCGATTTTTTTAGCCAGAGGAGTATCTAAAATTTTCCCCCAGGGCGCGATCGCCCTAATTTTTCACTCTTCAAAAATTGCCCCTCGTTTAATCAAATCTTGTTTAACTTCCTCAGACAGTCCCGAATCATGCCATAATCTAGCTTGTTTAACAATAGCCCCCGTAAAGTCCGCCCCTTTCAAATTAGTAAGGGCTAACCCAGCTTGGTGCAAATCAGCATTTTTGAGGATAGCATTATGGAGGTTAGCATCACTCAGATTACAGTTATTTAGATTAGCCTCTGTCAAATTCGCGCCGCACAGGTCTGCGCCGCTGAGACTAGCCAAAGCCAGACTCGCCCTATGTAGATCTGCGCCACTCAAATTAGCATCACTCAACAGCGCCCCACTGAGATCTGCACCACTAAGGTTAGCAAAACGCAGGTCAGCACTACTAAGATCTGCATCACTTAAATCAACTCCCCGCAGGTAAGTATTTTGTAAGTTAGCGCCACTGAGATCAAGGTTACTGAGATGTGTTCCCAGGAGTCTTGCGCCCACAAAATCTTCCGATATTTTCAATTCTGCTAAGGTGGCTAACTCGAGAAAATTATCAGTTTTAGCATCAACTACGGTCTGAATAATGCCCTGTAATTGGGCAAAATTCCAGCCTTGGGCTACAGCTTTTTTAGTCAAGGCTTGTAATTCTTCTAAAGTCTGATGCTGTTGCGCCACAGGAGAGGGTTCTGATTCTAATTCTTGCGATCGCAACCAGATGGCAAATTTACGCTCTAGGATCGCCAATTTATTGGGGCTAATATTTTGCGGCCAAAGTCCTTCAACACCAGTCATAATTCAAGAGAGTTTAGAGGAGATTCATTCAACTTTTAACTGTCTCCAAAAATTGCGCCTTTTCGTTGCAATTCAGGTTGCAGTCGCCGAGAAATACCGATCGCCTCAGTAAATTCGACATTTTCCACCATGATATCAGCTAATTCCGCGCGGCTGAAATCTGTTTTCTGGAGGTTAGCTCCTGTCAAGTTTACCCCACTAAGGTCCGCATAGGTAAAATTAGCACTCTGCAAATTAGCATTACTGAGGTTAGCGCGGGGGAGATAGGCGCTAGTGAGATCAGCTTGGGTCAGGTTAGCATTACTGAGTTTAGCGCGGGGGAGTTTAGTTCGTAGATCGGCTTGAGAGAGGTTAGCCTCTTGTAAATTAGCATCTCGGAGGTTAGCGTTGCAGAGGATAGCGTTACTGAGGTTAGCTCCCTGTAGATTAGCATTGCTGAGGTCAGCCAGGGTCAAGTTGGCATTAGTGAGGTTAGCCTGGGCTAAGTTAGCGCCGCGCAAGTTAGCATTACTTAGGTCAACCCCGGTTAAATCCTGCCCATAAAGGTCTTCTGTGAGGCTTAAACCCACCTGTTCGAGAATTTGGGTAAATTCTGCCATCCCGACTACTCCAAGCCACTGATGGGCAATTTCCCATTGTTGGAGGCGACAGTCATTGACTTGTTGAGGGTCTGGGATATGTTCCCAGGTGAGTCGGAGGCGCTGTAGGGCGTTGATTTTCTGGGTACGATCGCCCATTTGATTAGCAATTTCCAACTGTTTTTGATAGCAGGCGATCGCTTTTGGTAACTCATCAGTAGCATGATAAGCTATTCCCAGGTTAGTCAGGGCGTTAAGCTGTCCTGATATATCCCCAATATCTTCAGCGATACGGAGGTGAGTTTGATAGCAGGTAATGGCTTCTTGAGAATTAGACAAAGCAGCATAAGCTATACCCAAATTACCCCAAGTAGCGCCTTCCCGTTGGCGATCGCCCAATTTTTGATAGACCGTCAGCGCTTCGCGCCACAATTCCAAAGCCGCCGGAATATCACCTTGATGATATTGAGAAACCCCTTGTTTAAATAATTGATTAGCCTGGTAGTCCGTCATATTTTACCCTATTTCAACAGCCTAATTGTCTGGTAATTATGGAGTGACGGTTTCCGATGTTTTTTGGCTCAAATACTGATAGACTTGTCTGGACATTTTTTGAATCATTGATTCAGCCGCTTGGTCGCCATTGTTTCTTTGGGCTAAAATAGCTAAAATGTAGCGTTTACCATTGGGCATATCAACTATACCCACATCGGCTAACATAATGTTTAGGGTTCCAGTTTTGTGGGCGACTACCGCCCCATTACTGACCCCGCTAGGTAATAGGTGATTATTTTCTGTTTCTGTCATAATTCGCAAGAGGCGATCGCGTGATGTCATCGAAAGTAAACCCCCTTGGTGAATTTGACTCAAAAGACTAACCATATCCCTAGGCGTAGTTTGATTAGTCCCTTCAATATCAGGTAAAGGGTTACGCACCAGAGTATCTGTCAGACCCCAACTGCGGAACTTTTGATTAAGAACCTGAAACCCTCCCAGCCGTTCTATAATCATATTAGTGGCTGTATTATCACTAATTGTCATCATTTTAGTAGCAGTTGCTAAGGCTGTATATTCAGTCCCCGGCGGCTGATATTGCATAATCCCCGCTTCTCCCACCTGGTGATTTTCCGTCATCACCAGCATTTCATCTAGGCGAATTTCTCCCGCATCAACGGCTTGAAAAAACGCCACTAAAATCGGGACTTTAATTGTACTAGCTGCCGGCACTTTAGACTGTTCTCTTAAACCGACATATCCGCCAGTATTCAGGTCTAAAAACATCAAAGCCGGAGTAATATCTGGGGATGCTGCAGCCACCAATTCCAGTTGAGTTTTTAAGTCTTTTATTTCCCGGTTTAATTGCAGAGATAGGGGCAAAATTCGGGTGGCTGTTAGGCTGTTAATGCTAGTTTCCTGTGTCTCTAAATTCTCAATAGAACTAGCCCCGGCGGTAGCACGACCGAGGGAGTTGAGAATTGAGAGAACTGTTCCCGAAATCACCCCGATACCAATGCCTAAAATCAGCAACCGGGTTCCATAAACTATGGGAGAGACACGGCGACTCTTACGCCTTACCACCCGTTTTTTCACAGGGGTAAGGGGTTGCATAGTCCGCTGAGGGGGGGGATATACTTGGGGAGTGATAGACCTATTTAAGGGGACTATGTTAGATGGTTTACCGTTGCTAACTCCCTGACGCGGTGTAGGTTTTCCCCGACGGCGTTTTCTAGAGTTTGGTGGTGGTAGCTGAGGTGTCTTTTTCCGGTTTCTGGTAATGGGGGGTTTTTGTCGCAGTTGATCTAACACGGGGTCGAAATATCCGTTTTCAGGGATATGTATGGGGGGAATTTGACCAGTTGGGGAAAGGTTGGGGGAGACAGGTCTCCGTGAGGATGATTGTGATTGAGAAGTGGGACTAGGGGAACGGCCACGACGCTGATCACGAGATTGAGGGCCTTTTGACTTCCGGGACTTGGCCCCCCATTGGGAAACAAAGGATAAAAATGAGCGACGGGGATATCGGTGAGCCACACCTAACACCTAAAAATCATCAAAGAGGACAATAGACTATGGAAATTACACCCATCAAGTCGTAGGGGCTGGTTCTGCAATCATCTCTATTGAGGTCCAGACTCTTTATAACCCGCCCTTACTTAGCAATAGGAATCGACAGTTGAGCCTGGGAATCAACGATATCGAGATTACCATTAACTGGGCGGATGTTGCTTAACAGTTAATGCCCATTCTACCTGAGAGATAACCCCCCGTAGCATAGCAACTTCTGTACTAGATGGCTGGGCGCGGTTAAATAAATGCCTAAATTTTTCCATACGACTGCTGACGGTGTGGGGGTAGACATAACCGATTTTGAGTAGGAGGGTTTCTAGCTGTTGATAGTATCCTTCCAGTTGGTCGAGGGTGGCTGATAATGGTTCTGATGGTTCTGGGCTGGGTAATGTATTCTGGTCGATGAGGGTTTGAGCGCTTAGTGAGAGTTCGTAACAGCAGACAGCCACGGCTTGGGCTAAATTTAGGGATTCATAGGCGCTACTGCTGGGAATGCGAACTATCCTTTGAGCATAGTTTAGTTCTGTATTGCTCAAGCCACGATCTTCGGGACCGAAAATCAGGGCGGCGGGGCTGTGGAGTAGCCAGGGGAGGGTGGTTCTGGGATGTTCAAGGGTTCTGTCAAAACTACGATCGCGAGCGGTGGTGGCGATCGCCTTTTGGCATCCGATTAAGGCTGGGGGTAAACTGTCTACTATCTGGGCTGATTCTAAAACATCTTGGGCATGAACTGCCATGGTTTTAGCTTCGCAGCTCATGGGGTCACAGTGGGGGTTAACCAGTACCATTTGGGTTAACCCCATATTTTTCATTACCCTGGCGCACGACCCCACATTTAACGCTCCCGCCGGTTCAACCAATACAATCCTAATTTTAGCTAATGCGGTTTCCCACTGAGTCTCTACCATTGCTATCATAACCGCTGATATAATAAGCGAGCGATCAATGTTCTAGTATGGCACGTCAGCGAGCTAAGTCAGACTTCCCTCAGAAAATTTGCCCAGTCTGCGATCGCCCCTTTGTTTGGCGCAAAAAGTGGGCAAACTGTTGGGATGAGGTTAAATACTGTTCCGAGCGTTGCCGTCGCCGACGCAACGAACAGAATTAAAGGGGAAATATCCCCATAAATTGTACAGCTATGGGTGTTAATGTGCAACCAAAACTAATCATACATGGTGGGGCGGGTAGTTCTCTCCAAGGTAAAGGAGGCGTAGAAACTGTTCGCAAATCTCTTTATCAGGTGATAACTGAGGTTTATGGCTTACTCGAAAAGGGTACAACTGCTGAGGATGCGGTGATTCGTGGCTGTCAACTTCTCGAAGATGATCCCCTATTTAATGCTGGGGTCGGTTCGGTGTTGCAGTCTGACGGACAGATCCGCATGAGTGCGGCTTTGATGAATGGCAGTTTACAACGCTTTAGCGGGGTGATTAATGTCTCTAGGCTGAAAAACCCCATTGAGTTGGCTAAGTTTCTGCAAACCTCTCCCGATCGCATTTTATCCGATTATGGGGCTGCCGAACTTCTGCGGGAGTTAAATATAGCCCCTTTTGACCCCCTAACCGATCGCCGTCTTTATGAGTGGATCGAAGACCGCAAGCAGGATTTTAACCGCAAAATGGCTAATGTGGTCGCCGAAACCTCTGATGATGAAGCTGGTCGCGGCACTATCGGGGTCGTCGCTTTAGACCAAAATGGTCGGATCGCCGCCGGAACTTCTACTGGTGGTAAGGGGTTTGAACGTATTGGTCGGGTTAGTGATTCGGCTATGCCTGCTGGTAATTATGCCACAGCTCAGGCTGGGGTGAGTTGTACGGGTATCGGTGAGGATATTATTGATGAGTGTCTCGCCGCCAAAATTGTGATCCGCGTCGGAGATGGTTTGTCTTTGCGATCGGCTTTTGAACGTTCTTTTGTCGAGGCTAATGATCGTCAGCGGGACTTGGGGGCGATCGGTTTGGATGCTTCCGGGGCGATCGCTTGGGGAAAAACTAGCGATGTGATTCTCGCCGCCTTCCATAATGGTCAAACTATGGGAGATAGTTTGGAAATGCTACCGGGAACTCAGGTGTTAGTGGCTTAGTTAGCCCCAATTTCCCCCACCTTCCCTCCCCCACCACTGGGGGGGGTTATTAATACTGAAGAAAACTTAATATTTTTTTTACTTTTTAGATCCGGTGATCTGACCTATAAACTTATATAGTTGTGTTAATTTTTTCAACATTTTTGTACCAGTTTAACTGGTATAGAATATAATAAAAATTGCGTTCTGTCCTGGAAATTTACTGAGAGGCGAGAGATTTTTTCGCCCCGACAATCAACAAAAATTGAGGCAGATAAATTGGACAATCAGTTGATTGGGGTTAATAGTAAGTTCAGAGGTGCGGTAGTCAATTGAGAACCCGATTAACTTGGTAGTCTGGAGAGAACGCTTTGTTAATCAGTACCATCACAGCCCGATTGATGGAAACCTAGGCTAAGGTTTGGGATGGAGGCTAATAATTAGCAATCCATCAGTCAAAGGCTGTAGGATGAAACCCAGCGTATTCATGCTTAGGAGTCCATAAAAATGAGACGGATTCTAGTTGTAGATGATTCAGCAACCATGCGAAAAATGGTAATGGCATCTCTCAGGGATGTTAAAGATGTAGCTTTTAGCGAGGCGGGGAATGGATTAGAGGCGATCGAGCAGTTAGAAATCGCCCCGTTTGACTTAATGATTTTAGACTTAAATATGCCAGATATGCACGGTCTGGAAGTGTTGCGGTTTGTGCTAAACCACCCGGAATATAGGGAAACACCGATTGTGATTTTAACCACGAAAGGGGATGATGAAAGTCGTAGTGAAGCGATCGCGGCGGGTGCAGCTTGCTATTTAACTAAACCATTTCATCCGAAATCGTTATCGGGGGAAATTGTCAACTTATTATCAGAGCCATGTGCGAGTAATATAAATTAAGAGAGTACCAAGGCGATCGTGTCTAGTCCTACAGAAAGCAACAACTTTTTTGATGACTTTTTAGATGATTATTTTGCTGAGTGTGAAGAGCATTTAGCCGTCGTGCGGCGAGAACTCTTGGCGCTAGAGTCCTGTATGAATCAGCCCCAAATAGAGGGTTCGATTCTGAATGAACTGTTCCGCAGCTTTCACTCAATTAAAGGACTGTCGGCGATGGTGGGTGTGCGGGAAGCGGAGAAATTGGCTCACCAAATGGAGAGTTATCTGCGATCGCTAAGAGATGGTCAAACCTCCCTGAAACCAGAGGGTTTTGATGCTCTGATGTCGGGAACTCAAATTCTGGAGAGAGCGATCGAAGCCTATCGCACGAAGGAAGATCCCCCGGATATTGAGGAAATTATCAGCCAATTGGAAGCCTGTAACCCTCCGGTGGTGGCTAAAACCCCAAATGCAGCTATTACCCCCTTTGAGGTGAAGCTGAAACCAGAGGAAATGAAACGATTAGAGGCGTTAGTCGGTGAAGGAAAACCGATCTGGCATTTCGTCTTCACTCCTAGTACAGAGCTATCCAAACAGGGGATCGGAGTTAACGCCATTCGGGAACAACTGCAAGCGATCGGTGAGTTGATTTATGTGTCTCCCCGCCTAAACGCCAATCAGAAAATCCTGTTTGATTTTATTGTCGCAACTGAGGGACCGGAAAATCACAATTTAGGCTCTGAGCTGAAATATCTGAGTTGGGAACCATATCACATTCCCAGTTCAGTTTCTGCGACCAGCATTCGCTCATCTAACTCGGAGGTTGAACCTTCCAGAGGACCGGAAGCGCCAGCAACAGCCACAGCGCCAGAAGAAGTTGAGGCGATCGCGGTGGTATCTAGTTCTCAGTCAGAGGAGCCAGAGAGGAAAGAGTCAGAGTCGGGGAAAGAAACTGCGGAAGCGGAACCATTGGAGATCTCAGAACCGGAAACCAGTAATGCTATCTCTCCGACTAAGTCAACTAGCCCCCTAATTAGTGGATCTAACTTAGTACGGGTAGACCTACCGAAACTTGATGAACTGATGCGGATGGTGGGAGAATTAGTAATTACGCGGGCACGACTGGAGGAAAACCTCAAAAATTTACCCCCAACGGTCCCGGCGGCTAGGCGGCGAACTTTACAGGAAATTAACCTAACTTTAGAACGACAACTGCGGGATCTGCGTCAGGGGGTGATGCAGGTGCGACTGGTTCCCATTGCGGAAATTTTCGCGAGGATGCAGTTTGTAGTTAGGGATCTGATGCGACTAACGGGAAAACAGGTAGCTCTGGAAATTTCCGGCGCGGAAACTGAGATTGATAAGTTTGTGGTTGAGCGCATGATGGACCCGTTATTGCATTTAGTCCGTAATGCGGTTAGTCACGGTATCGAATCAACGGAGGAACGACTAAAAGCGGGAAAATCTGCTACGGGTGCGATCGCCTTACGCGCTTCGGCGGCGGGGGAAATGGTGATTATTGAAATTGAAGATGATGGTCAGGGAGTCGATATTTCTAGGGTGTTAAAACGGGCAAAACAACAGGGTTTATTGTCGGATTCTGTATCGGAGACTAATGATCCAGATAACTATGATTCCCAGACGATACTCGATCTGTTATGTTCCCCAGGTTTTTCGACCAAAGAAGAGGCGGATCTGGCTAGTGGTCGGGGTGTGGGAATGGCGATCGTCAAAAACACCGTTCAAGAACTGGGTGGTTGTGTGAAATTCACCACTCAAAAAGGAAAAGGCAGTCATTTTATTATTGATTTGCCGTTGACTTTAGCGATTACTGATGCTCTGATTGTGGAAGTTAGCGGTCAAACCTTTGCCATTCCAGAATCCTCTATACAGGAGGTATTATCTATTGAGAATGAGAGAATTATTTGCCTGGAAGGTCAGGAAATAATTTCCTATCGAGGTCATGTTTTCCCCCTGCGATATTTAGCGCGTCTATTTAACTGTGCTGTGACTACAGACAACTCGGAAAAATTAACTGTTGTGGTGATTGGTAATAGCCTTAATTCCACCGGTTTAGTAGTGAATAGAATCTTGGGACTGCGAGAAATTGTAGTGCGGCCGTTAACTGATCCGTTGCTGCAAAGTCCGGGAATTTCTGGGGCGACCGAATTGGGCGATGGTCGAGTAGTTTTAATTATGGATGTTCCGGCGTTAATTTGTAGCACAATTAATCAATTTTTAACGACACCAAAAACGGCAATTAACTCCGGTTAATTAATTCAATAATTCCCGAAAAACTGGATGTTAACTAACCGTTAATGCCGATTATTTTAGGGCAATAATGGGCGAAAAATGGATTAGTTTAGTGTAGTGATTCAATGATTATATCTATGACTAAATCAGCAGATACATCTCAACCCTTTATTTTATTTGAACTAGACCATACCACCTATGGTATTCCTTCTGGTGTGGTTCAACAGATGGAAATGGTGGAGCAAATTACCCCAGTTCCTAACTCTGCGTCTTTTGTAGTGGGGGTGATATTCTCGCGGGGTCAAGTGATTCCGGCAATTGATTTGAGGGTACGATTTGGATTTGCCAAAATACCGTATACCCTGCGAACCCGACTAATAGTGATTAATACTAATCAGCGGACAGTGGGTTTAATTGTTGATACAGCCAGGGAGTTTGTATCAATTTCCGCAGACACTATTCAGCCTTCACCGGAGGGAATTTCTAGCTTGAGTGGTAAATATTTAGCGGGAATTGCCACTTTGGGAGAAAGAGTGATACTAATTCTCAATGTGGAAGAATTGTTAGTTTTACCGGAATTAGTATCAGAAAGGGGTGGCTAGGTTGATGGGGTGGGAATGGGTCTGATGGGAGTTGTTATTTGTATTGAGAGTGAATGAGGTAATTTGAAAATGGGTAAAAAATCTAAAAATCATAAAAAGGCAGATAATAGTTATCTAGAAAATGCCAATTTTCAGAATTTCAAAACATCAGAGGAGAGGGAAAAACTGAAATTGGAAATGATGGAAATTCGGGACAATGCCGATCGCGTTAATACAGTGGCGATCGCCATAGCCAAAATAGCGAAACAGGTAGCGGAAGGGGCGGAATCTCAACTGCAACTACTCGATCGCGCTTCCCTGGGAATCAAGCAGATGAATAAATCCCTGGGAGAAACGGCGCAGCAAGCCGAATCGGTAGCCAGTTCCACAGAAGAATTAGTCTCCTCAGTCAATGAGATGGCTGCATCCATCGAACAGGTGTCCGCCAGTAGTATGGGACTAGCGACGGCGGTGCGCCAAACCGTAACATCAATTCAGGAGAGTACCAGCAACACCACTAAGGTAGCAGCAAATGCCCAAGAGATGGCAACTTCTGCCACCCAGGTGATCGCGTCGATGACCCAAATGACGACTTCCATTAGAAACGTGAGTGACGATACGGAAAACCTAACGGTATCGGTAAACGAGACGGCTTCTTCTATGGAAGAAATGACCAGTTCCATTGCGGGAGTGGCTAACAATGCGGATGATTTAACGGCTGCATCAGAAGAAACCAGCGCCTCCATTAACGAGATGGCAGCATCTATCGAGGAGGTATCGGCAACTATTGAGAACCTGGCTTCGACTGTAGAACAGGTATCAACCTCTGTGGAAGAAATTGCCCAATCAGTGCAGGGGGTAGCCAATAACGCGGAACAAATTACGGAGGTAGCGACGGACTCAGCCACCAGCGCGGAACAACTCGATCGCTCTATCCAATCAATTAGCAGCCTAACCCAAAAAGCCAATGAACTTACCCGTGCTGTGGGAGTTGATGCGGATAATGGGGGTAAAACCATTGAAAAAGCGATTCAGGGTTTGGCAAGAGTGCGCGAATCCATGGTTAAATCGGCTGATGTGATGCGGGATATGGGTAAACGGACTAATGAAATTAGCACCATTGTTGATACAATTAACTTAATCTCGGAACGGACTAATCTGCTATCACTAAATGCTTCCATTGAAGCAGCTCGTGCGGGAGAAGCAGGGCGGGGGTTTGCTGTGGTTGCAGAAGAAATCCGCAATTTGGCCGATCGCGCCGCCCAAGCCACGTTCGATATTGCTGCAATTATTAAGGCATTACAGTCGGTGGTGCAAGATGCCGTGAGTACATCTAATGATGGGCTACGAATTGCGGAAGATAGTGGCAGTCTGGCAGAAGATGGGTTATCGGGTCTCAAGCAAATTCTGGCAGGAGTTGAACAAACGACGCAATTAATGAACCAAATTGCGATCGCCTCTCAAGAACAACTGACCGCAGGACAGCGGGTGGTAACGGCGATTAATACCACTGCAACCCAAGCCAAAGAGGTAGCCATTGCTACCCATGAGCAAGCCAAAACTACTCAGGGAATTGTGCAGTCCACCCGACACATGAGGCAAATTGCTCAACAGGTAACACAGGCTATGGGAGAACAGGCGCGAGCGGCTAGGGATGTAATTAAGGCGGCTCAGAATACCAATAATTTAGCCGGACAAATTCGTAAGGCTACCTTTGAACAAAATAAGGGTGCTGAACAAATCATGCAGGCGGTAGAGTCCATGCGCCGAGGGGTGATTAGCACGAACCGTGCTTTAGCAGAACAGTCCACAGCAGGGGAGCAAATCTCGAAGGAGTCCGAGCGGCTGTCGCAATTGATTAGCAATGTGACGCGATCGATGACTGAACAGAGTAGCAGTGCGAACCAAATTAGCCAAGCAGTGGAGAGTATCCAAATGCAGTCTGAACAGGTGGCTAAGGCTATGCAGGAACAAAGTAGGGCGGTACAGGACATGAATTTAGCTACTCGTAGTATTGCCAAACAAATAGCTTTGATCCGCACATCTAATTTAGAGCATTCGGATGTTTCTGGTAATCTGCTGGCCAGTATAGAAACCTTACAAACTATTGCCAAAAACAATAGTTCAGGGGTACACCAAACTAATGAAAAGGCTCAAGGTTTGCTGTCACATACTCAAGCACTTATGGAGGTTTTAAAGGTTGGCAGTTAACAGCTAATCACAGTTAAAAGCTGCTAACATTGGCACTGGAATGATTAGGGGTAGCCCGAAAGTCTATCTCTATAACGAACCCTCTCAATTGTTGAGAGGGGGCTAAAATTGATAATTAAAATTGTTAATTGTCAGCCCAAATTAAAACTTACCCCCTTAAAAATATGACGATTAGTATTTTTACAACAGATGAGCAATTATTGGTGAGGTCCTGGGATTCTCAACTGGAGAGTATGAGGGGCTTAGACGCAGAATCTGTCTATGGTTGTCCGTTGACCGAGATAATTCCTGATTTGGAATCGAGGGGTTTACTGGCTCGCTTTAATCAGGTTCTGGAAGATGGTACTATCCAAACCCTAGCACCGGATTTTCACCATTATTTAATTAAGTGTCCGCCACGGAAACCCTCGAAATACTTTGACTCGATGCAGCAAAGGGTAACCATTGCACCTTTGCGAGAAAAAACGGCGATCGTGGGTTTGGTGATTACTTTAGAAGATGTCACGGAACGCATGGAGGCAGAATGGGAATTAGCTAATGCTCGCACATTGTCAAATTCTGAGCCAGAAGAAATCGACTCTGATACGTCAGTCCATGAGTCCCTAATTGCTGCCCTGGCTGACGATCGCTGGCAAGTGCGCCAAAATGCTACCCGTCACCTGACCAATGTTAAAGCGCCAGAATTGAACGCGCAACTGTTGCAATTGTTGCGACAACAACATCACAATCCGAATATCCTCAACAGCGTGATCCAGGTTCTGACTCTCACGCAAGTTGATATAGTCCCGGCTTTGATTGATTGCCTCAAGGAAGAGGATTCGGATCTGCGGATTTATGTAGTCCAAACCCTCGGACAAAGGAAAGATCCCCGGGCTGTCTCCGTCCTGATTGAGATGTTGGATGATGAGAATGTCAATGTCCGGTATCATGCTATTGAAGCCCTGGGAAAACTGCAAGCCCTAGAAGCGGTTGATAGCCTGGTTAAAATCGCTGAGTCAGAAGACTTTTTCCTGGCCTTCCCTGCCCTTGATGCCCTAATGCAAATGGTTAACGCTAAACTGGCTCCTCAACTGGTTCCACTGCTGCAAAAAACCCTGAATTGGCAATTGCGCCGAGAAGCGGTTGATAATTTGGCGATAACTGATGACCCAGAAATTATCCGCAGTCTACTGCGATTGATGCGGGAACAGCATCGCAACCCCAATGTTCTTAATGCGACTCTACAAATTCTCGCCCTCAGTAATGTAGACCCAATTCCGGCACTGGTGGAATGCTTGGGAGAACCAGACCCGGATCTGCGAATTTATACGGCTCTGGCTTTGGGAGAACGCCACGACCCCCGTGCTATCCCTCCTCTGATTGGTGTGCTCAATGATCCAGATATCAATGTTCGCTATCATGCCATTGAGAGTTTGGGACAACTGAAGGCAAAGGAGGCGGTGGAGCCTTTGGTTGAGATTGCTACCAGTGGGGATTTCTTTTTGGCTTTTCCGGCGATCGAAACTTTGGTGACTATTGGCGATACAACGATTATTCCCAAACTTCTGCCCCTATTGGAAAATGAGTTGCTTTGTAGTCCGGTGGTATCGGCTTTGGGTAAGTTTGCGGATGCTGATGCGGTAGCGCCTTTGGTGGCTCAACTCAGCCGCCCTTTGACATCGATCGCAGAAATTGTTTTAGCCTTGGCGGAAATTTACGCTAATTATAAACAACTCGAAGAAGGACAACATATCGCTGTTCTGACTCGCCAAGTCATAGAAGACCAGGCGGTGGAAAATATCCTAGCAGAGATTGAACAAGGCTCTTTGTCTGGCCCGGAGTTACGGGGGATGGTGATGATTTTGGGTTGGCTGGAAGGAGAGAAAATTGAGCAAACTTTAGGAAAACTCCTGAATAATCACGAAGTTCGCGATCCGGTTATGGAAGCCTTGGTTGCTTATGGGGGAAGGATAGCGCCTCTATTGATTATGCAGTTGGAAGCGGGAGACCTGGAAACTCGCAAGGCGGCGGTTATGGCTTTGGGACGTATCGGCAGCACCCAGGCGGTTCCGGCTTTGATGTCTTTGTTGGGTAATGCTGAACCGGAACTGGTGATGGTGACCACTACGGCTTTGGCTCACATTGGCGACGGTCGCGCTTTTGAGGGGCTGTTGCAGTTACTGGCACATCCTGACTCGGCGGTGCGTTTGGGGGCGATCGCTGCTCTCAATTCTTTGGGCCATCCCGCTATGCCTCCACGGATTTATGATCTGTTGGCTGACCCTAACCCATTAGTACGAGAGTCGGCGGTGAGAATTGCTGGGTATTTTGCTTTTGAGAATTGCAAAGACCGATTATTGGCTTGTACACAAGATTCCGAAGATCGGGTTTGTCGGGCGGCGATTGAACATTTGCCCTATTTGGAGGATGACCGGGTTCTGCCGCTCTTGGTGCAAACTTTGGCTCACCCTTCAGCTTCTTTGCGATCGGCTGTGGCTCATGCTATGGGAGAATTGGAGAATATCGAAACTCTCCCTTATCTACTACAAGGGTTGGATGATCCAGAATCTTGGGTTCGTTATCAGGCCGCTCGTTCTATTGGTCGCTATGCTGACACTTTAATTGATATCCTGGAATCGGGTTCAAGTTCATCTCTACCAGAACCTTTGGCTGAACTCAATGTTGCTGAATGGGCTGAAAGTGCCTTTGTCGCCCTCAAACAACTGGCTAATTATGACCCGGCTGATCCGGTTAGAGCGATCGCTGCTGAGTCCTTGGGGGCTATTGCCGGTGTGAGGGCCACTCCCATTTTGTCTCGGTTGGCTGAGTTGGAGGATGAAGGCGGAGACGTGGCCCGTGCTGCTTTGAGGGCTTTGGGACGGATTAACCGCGCTCAGGCTATACCCCCTTTACTCACCGCTCTCAATTCCCCTAACTCTGAACGTCGTCTTGATGCTCTCCATGCCTTTCGTGAACGGGGAGGAACTGAAGCCGGAGTAGCTTTGCAATGGATGGCCGCCGCTGACCCCGAAGAACGTCTGGTTTATGAGGCGATCGAGTCTCTTTCCCGTCTGGCTACTCCAGAAGCCATTTCAGCCTTGCTGGAATTGACCGTTGACCCTAGCACGCGAGAGGCTTGTCTTAATGCTTTGGTGCGCCGTAATTGTCCCGAAACTTTAGAGGCAGAATATATTGAATTAGTCGCTCAGGGATTAAAACACATCCATCCGGGAGTTCGCTGTTCTGTCGTCGAGGTTCTCAAACGTTTTAAGCATCCCATAGCTTCCGAGTTTTTGATTCAAGCCTTGAGTGATGCTGATCAAAATGTCCGTCTGGCTGCAGTCACCGCTTTAGTTTATCTGGGAAATCACAGTTGCGATGAACAATTAGCTAAACTGGCTCGCACTGACCCCTCTCCCGCTATCCGTCGCGCCGCTCATCGAGGTCTACATTCCTCTTAAAATTGTCCTTTTTGGTTAGGATCAGGTGCTTGACGGTTTTTAACTGTTAAATATAGCCCCAATTTTACGGTAGATTATCAGGATTTATATGTGATCTATGTCATTTCGTCCAGACTCTCTAGAACTATCCGAAAGTACCTTTATTATTCTTCGGGATTTAATTCACGAACGAACCGGTTTGTACTACGAATCCAGCAAAAGAGACCTGTTGGCGGATAAGGTTTATCCCCGATTAGTAGATAAGAGCTTTGATTCGTTTTTGGATTACTATTATCTACTAAAATATGATCCTGATGCCGATGGTGAGTGGAAATGCCTGATGGATGTTCTGTCAGTTTCAGAAACTTTCTTCTGGCGGGAATTTGACCAGATTCGGGTCATGGTTGATGTGTTGTTACCATCATTAATAGACAAATATAAAGCTGGTTCTCCATCTCATGATTGGCCGATGTGTAGACCTATTCAAATTTGGTGCGCGGCTTGTTCAACTGGTGAAGAACCTATCTCAATTGCTATGGCTTTACAAGAGGCAGGTTGGTTTGACAAACTACCTATTAATATCTACGGTAGTGATGCTTCCCCTCGGTCAATTAATAAGGCTAAGGCAGGACTATATCGACAATATTCATTTCGGGCAACTCCCCCGAAAATCCAGGATAAATATTTTGACAAAGAAGGAGATAATTGGCGCATTAAGCCGAGTATTCACAAGCGAATCACCTGGCAAGTTGCCAACATTACTTCCCCTCAAGAAATTGCCAACTTTAGAAATATTAACTTTATTTTTTGCCGAAATGTGTTCATCTATTTTTCGGATAAATCCATCCAGAAAACTGTTAAACTATTCTCGGAAAGAATGGCAGAATCGGGTTATTTATTTATTAGTGCCTCCGAGTCCCTGTTAAAGTTTGAAACCGATTTCAAATTGATAGATATTAGGCAAGCATTTGCCTATCACAAAAAGCGTTAACTTACCTGATATAATATAAAATATACTACTGAGGAGCCATGAGATGAAAAATATTATCCGAGTTTTGATTGTAGATGATTCCGCCTATGTCCGTAAGGTGATTAGACAAATGCTGTCTCGTAGTCCCTTTATTGAGGTGGTTGATGTCGCCCATGATGGTGCCGATGCTCTGGACAAAATTGAACGGCTGGGAGACCAAGTAGATGTCGTAACCTTGGATTTGTTAATGCCTAAAATGGACGGTGTGGAGTTTATTAAACACCAAATGGCACGCCGTCCCCTACCTGTGATTGTCGTCAGTATTGCTAATGAAGGAGGCGAGAAATTTCTGGCGGCTTTGGATGCTGGGGCCGTGGATTTTGTCCATAAACCTACGGCTCTCGCTACCGAAAAAATGTTTGATATTAGTGATGAATTAATCGCTAAAGTTAAAACAGCATCTACTGTCCCTATTCACTGCATCACTAATGTTAATGAATTGCACTCATCACCGCCATTACCTCGCCCTCCTATTAGTTCCGGAAAAATTGAATTGGTGGCGATCGGAATCTCCACAGGAGGCCCTCAAGCCTTGGCGTTTTTAATTCCTCAATTGCCGGAAAATTTGCCAGTTCCGGTTGTGGTGGTTTTGCATATGCCTGTGGGATACACTAATATGTACGCCCAACGCCTCAATCGTCTTTGTTCTCTCGATGTTAAAGAGGCTCAAGCGGGAGATTTGGTCCGCCCCGGTGAGGTGCTAATTGCTCAGGCTGGACACCATCTGAGTTTTAAGCGTAATCGTGATCAAAATGTGGTTGTCCATTTGCACACTAAACCTTTTGATTTACCTCACCGTCCATCGGTGGATGTCATGTTTCAATCGGCGGCGGAGATCTATAAAGAACGGGTTTTGGGTGTGGTTATGACTGGAATGGGATCTGATGGTAAACAAGGTGCAGCTTGGATTAAGTCCCACGGAGGCTCGGTTTTTACGGAAGCTGAAGAAAGCTGTGTGGTCTATGGAATGCCTAGAACAGTGGTAGAAGCTGGTTTAAGCGATCGCAGTATCCCCCTGAATCAGATGGCTAAAGCGATCGTAGATTATTTATAAATTAGATGTTCTTTAGGGTTTGGGAGTTCTCGTGATGCTGCTCACAGAAAAACAACAGAATGCACTGATTGGATTTATCAATATGATATTATCCAGACGACCGGCAAGTTCTTTATCAGCATTAATTCAATGTCCGGTGATTTTGGATGTTTCTAATATTTGGCTGTATCCTCTGAGTAAATGTAAAACCGAATTTGCCCACTGTTTTGCTAATGAGGTGGCTAATGTCCGTCAAACTTTGTCTGGTTCCTTGTCCGGAGATGCCTTAATACTTCTTGACTATCCGGTGGCAGTAATGTTAACTAATTTACTCCGCCAAAATTCGAGACAACCTATTGAACATCTGAATATTTCTGCCTGTGAAGTGTTGACAGAAGTGGGCAATATTTTACTGAGTAGTTTTCTGCAGATTTTAGGAAACTTAATGGGAAGTCCGATTACAGTTTCCGAGCAGTCATTTTCCATTGACCCCCTAGAATCAATGATTAATTATCTGATTTTAGAACATCAAGAAATCCGCTATGTTTTAGTTGTCAAAACTAAATTCATTCTCTGTGATAACTCATTGGAAGCATACTTGTTTTTTGTATCTGGGGTTATGCCTCTATCTTGTATGATTAGAGGCATTGAGTCTGTCAGCAATGTGGCAGTTTCTAGGGTTTAGATAATGTGGGGAATCTCTAATTATAAATCATCAGGAGAAAAGGCAGTCGAAAACATAGCAGATATCCAGGAAGTCAACCGTCTTGATCAACACTTACATAATTCCTTTAAAAACAAATTTTTAATCGAACCATCACTAACCAGGCTGTTAGTCAGTTTTCAGGCGAATAAAACTCAACCTATTTATCGTTGGTATAAGTATAAAGAAGCCTTTTCCGCATCTCTAGTTCAACTGTTATTGGCAAAATACGGATTGACTCAAGGCAAAATTTTAGACCCCTTTGCAGGTAGTGGAACTGCTTTATTTGCGGCTAGTGATATCGGCATTCATGCTGATGGTATTGAATTATTGCCCATTGGTCAAAATATAATTGATACAAGAAGGCTGTTAAATTCCGAATTTACAGGCGATGATATTCACAGGTTAAAAAACTGGGTCAACTTAAAATTATGGAAACAATTTGAACATCAACTCACTCTACCAGAGTTTAAAATTACCCAGGGTGCTTACTCCCCAGAAACTCAAACAGCAATTGAGAAATATCTGGCAGCTTGCGAACAGGAAAATCCTCAAATTCAAACCGTTTTACTATTTGCTTTGCTTTGTATTTTGGAATCGATAAGCTACACCAGAAAAGATGGTCAGTATCTACGTTGGGATTACCGTTCGGGTCGAGGTAGTGGCAAAAAGTCTTTTAATAAAGGCAATATTTTAGATTTTGATGATGCTATTACTCAGAAAATCAATGAAATTATTAATGATTTAGAACCACCTACACAGCAAATTGAACTTTTCCCTACCCATAAACCTCAAGGTAAAATTCACCTATATAAAGGGTCTTGTCTGGAAGTAATGCCATGTTTACCTAATGGTAGCTATGACGCTATGATCACATCTCCACCTTATTGTAATCGATATGATTACACTCGTACCTATGCCTTAGAACTAGCTTTATTGGGAGTGTCTGCAAAAGAATTAACCCATCTTCGTCAGGAAATGTTAAGTTGTACTGTTGAAAATCGCCCTAAAGATTTGTTGGCTATTAATCAAAATTGGCAATTAGCTTTAAGTGTGGCTGAAAATCAAACTCTATTGCAAGCCATATTACAATTTTTAGAACAGCAAAAATCACAGGGCAAATTAAATAATAATAGTATATCTAGAATGGTGAAAGGATACTTTTACGAAATGGCTTGTGTGATTCAAGAATGCTCCCGCCTACTTAAACCCGGAGGACTTTTATTTATGGTTAATGACAATGTGCGTTATGCTGGGATTAGTATTTCCGTAGATATGATTCTTTCTGATTTAGCTGAAAATTTGGGTTTGGTTGTTGAAAATATACTTATTTTACCAGGCAATAAAGGTAACAGTAGTCAGCAAATGGGAAGTCATGGTCGTGAACCTTTAAGAAAATGTGTTTATGTCTGGAAAAAAACATCAATTAATCATAATTATCTATGAATACTTATCTTAACCACCTGAAATCTAGTAACGATTTGGTGACAACTTATGAAGCTGTCCGTGCGGGTTTTGTAGCACTGGCACTGGAGAGAAATCGACGAGCCACACCTTATGTTGCAGAAGCTCAAGCACTACAAGAAGCGGCTAGTCAAGCTACCTATCCTGCTGATTTACTGAATATTAGAGGTATTGATATCGGATTACTGACGGCAGCAGGACTATCTCAGAAATCCCTGAAATATTTGATGCCAGAGGATAAAATTGATGCAATAAATGGTCTGATTAAGAATTTTCTGGAGCCAGCAGGCGCAAATTTTGTAGAGGAATTAGTATTTAGATTTTTATTAACTCGTGGTGACAGTCTGGGGGGTCAATGCGTAACATTGGGGGAGTATTAGCACAAAGGAAATTAACCCGTGCTATTCTGGCAACTCTCAGCATTGCTGGGACAAAATATTCCTGGCAAGATTCCCGCAGCAAAAAATGGTTATATATGACCAATAATGATACAAAAATTGAGTTATATTTACGAGGTATAAGTTGGGAAAATAAACTAGGCAAGCGTACACTTATTTATAATCTAACAGTTCCAATAATTAATAGTAATGTAGATTTATGTTTATTTAATATGGCTTCCACAGAACTGGTAATTAATAAATCTACTGAGATTAATTTACAATCTATCCTAGCTTTAGGTGAACTGAAGGGAGGGATAGATCCAGCGGGAGCTGATGAACATTGGAAAACAGCACAAGCAGCACTAAATAGGATGCGACAAGCATTATATCAAGTGGGATATTCTCCTTATATTTTCTTTGTCGGCGCAGCCATAGCAACTAGGATGGCTGCGGAAATTTGGGAGCAACTAGAAAATGGGACGCTCCATAATGCAGCTAATCTCAATCAAGAAAATCAAGTAGCATCTATTTCTCGTTGGCTGTGCGATCTGTAGGAGTTTTATTTGAGATGTGGACTCGCTAAAAAAACGTTACAATCTTTGATAGTTCCCAAACTAATCAACTAGACTCATGAGCGAAACCCTACAAACACAACTCTATGAAATTGCACAATTTGCTAATACCCTAGTGCGCGAACAACTAACCCATCTGGGATGGCCAAGCGTTCTCATCCTGTTGGCTGCTGGGTTGCTAACCAGTTTGACCCCCTGTATGCTGTCTATGTTACCGATTACGATTGCCTATATTGGTGGATATGAAAATCAAAATCGCACCACAGCAGCTATTCAGTCTACCTGGTTTGCTTTGGGACTAGCAACTACTTTAGCGGGATTGGGGATTTTTGCGTCTCTGGTGGGACAGGTTTATGGTCAGATTGGCTGGGGTTTGCCTATTCTGGTGAGTGCGATCGCCATTTTGATGGGATTGAACCTTTTAGACGCCTTACCCCTGCAACTTCCGGCTTTTGATACCATGGGGTGGATTCCTGAAAACCTCCCCCATTCTGCGCGGTCTTATCTGTTGGGGTTAACTTTTGGTTTGGTGGCTTCTCCCTGTAGTACCCCGGTTTTAGCGACGATTCTGGCTTGGGTTTCTACCACTGGCGATATCCTTCTAGGGGGGGTGCTGCTGCTGTCTTACGCTGTGGGTTATGTGGCTCCGTTGATTGTGGCGGGTACATTTACGGCTACTATTAAAAGGTTGCTGGCTTTGCGTCAGTGGTCGGGTTGGATTACTCCGGCTAGTGGTGTTTTACTGGTAGGGTTTGGGGTGTTTTCTCTGTTGTCCCGACTGGCTCCGATCGCCTAGTTAACTTTTGCAAAATCTTGATTTAATTATGACTGCTAAAGATGTGGTTTTCTCTAAACTTTCTAGTTGGGGAACAGGACCCAGAAAATTTTTCCGAAAAGAATTACTTCCCGTGTTGGCGGATTTGCGATTAGCGATTGTTTTATTATTAGCGATCGCCATTTTTAGCATTTCTGGAACTGTCATCGAACAAGGACAGTCCGCCGCCTTTTATCAAGCCAACTACCCAGAAGATCCGGCTTTATTTGGGTTTTTAACCTGGAAGGTATTACTATTTATTGGGCTAGATCATGTCTACCGCACTTGGTGGTTTTTGTCAATCCTAATTTTATTTGGCTCTAGTCTCACCGCCTGCACTTTCACCCGGCAGTTACCGACATTAAAATCGGCACAACGTTGGCAATATTACGAACAGGAAAAACAGTTTAAAAATTTAGCTTTAAGTGCCGAGGTGAAAAATGTATCCCTAGACCATCTCAAACAAACCTTAGAAAGCCGTCGTTATCTGGTATTTCAAGAGGGAAATAAACTCTATGCTCGCCGAGGTATAATTGGTCGGATTGGACCCATTATAGTTCACGCTAGTATGTTGATTATTTTGGCTGGTTCAATTGTCGGTTCAATGACGGGTTTTATAGCTCAAGAACTTGTCCCTAGTGGTAAGATATTTGGCATTCAAAATATTATTGATGCTGGGCCGTTTTCTGAGTCTCAAATGCCCCAAGATTGGGCGGTTAAAGTTAATCGGTTTTGGATTGATTATACACCTGATGGCACTATCGATCAATTTTATTCAGATTTGTCGGTAGTTGATCGGGAGGGACAAGAACGCGATCGCCAAACTATTCATGTTAATAAACCCCTACGTTATGATGGTATCACGTTTTATCAAGCTGATTGGGGAATAGCTGGGGTAAAAGTTCGGATCAATCGTTCCCCGGTGCTACAACTACCAATGGCGCAACTAGATACCGGGGGAAAAGGTCGCATTTGGGGAACTTGGGTTCCCACCAAAACTGATTTGAGTGAGGGAGTCTCCCTGCTGGCGAAAGATTTACAGGGAACTGTGTTAATTTATGATAATGATGGTCAGTTAGTCTCAACAGTCCGCGAGGGTATGTCTCTTGACATCAATGGGGTCACCCTCTATGTTGATGAGGTGGTGGGAAGTACGGGATTGCAAATTAAAGCTGATCCAGGTATTCCAATTGTTTATGCAGGATTTGGATTGCTGATGATTAGTGTATTAATGAGCTATGTATCTCATTCCCAAATTTGGGGACTCCAGCAGGGTGATCGGCTTTATATTGGCGGTAAAACTAACCGCGCTAAGGTGGCGTTTGAGCGTGAAGTGGTGGCGCTATTAGACCAAATCGAGTCGGAACAAACCATCAGCTAAACTATCATTCCCCCCTCTCTTAGAGTAATAGGGGGGGATTTGCTCATAGATTTTACGGGTGAGTTTTGATTAACAATTAAATCAATATCAACGTTTATTGATAGGGTGATAATTACTAAATTTCAGGGTCTTTTCAAGTTAATTTTATGGGTAAAATCCCCTATCTCGATGCGGAATATATCCCCCAGATACGAAAATTTTGATTAGCCTCATATTCTAAATATCTGCCAATATTATGCTGGTTCCAAAGTTCAACCAAGCCATTATCAAACTCTTTGGGAATACCTCGATTAGTACAATTAAAATTGTACCATTTGTAGTCCAAGTAGTGTGAGCCACCGGACTGGTGGGTTATTTATCCTTCCGCACCGGAAAAAGTGCGATCGCCGATTTAGCGAATCAATTAATCGAAGAAGTAAGCGATCGCGTTTACCAAAACCTAGAATTATACCTATCCTGCTAATATAAACCCAAAAAAACTGGATGCGATCGAGTTAGGATTTGGAGAATATGATTAATATTATCGAACCCGAGACAGATTTTAGCTTCTATTATTATCATACCAATGACCAAGGCGATCGCACTACTGTACAAGCCATAGTCGAGAACGCAGACCCACGCAAGCACACCATTTATATCACAGCCAAAGAAGCTGGTCAAGCCATCTGGAGTGATGTTTATATCTCCTACTTATAACCCACGCTACTTTTAAGCCATCTTTATCCAGTCTATGATGATAGTAATAACTTCCAAGGTGTATTAATTTCAACCTTACGTCTAGATCATATTTCGGAATTTCTCCATAGCCTTAGTATTGGGAAGTCTGGACAAGCATTTATGATCAAACGTGACGGGACTTTCTTGGCAACTTCCACCTGAGAATTACCCTTGACCATTGATGAATAAGAACGCCGAGAATTAATGAATGGTTCCCAAAGCAATAATCCCATTACTCAAGCAACGGCTAAAGATTTATTTAATACCTTGGGCGACCTCAAAACTCTAGGGAGTACCCAAAATCATGAGTTGCGATTGAATGAAAATCTGTACTTTGTGAAAGTTAGACCTTTACAGGATGAGTATAATTTAGATTGGCTGATTGTTGTAGTTGTACCAGAGTCAGATTTTATGTCCGAAATTAACGCCAATATTCGCACTACTATTAAACTTGGTATTGGTGCAATGATGGTGGCAATTATTATTGGTATGATAACAGCTAGGTGGATTACTTGGCAAATTTCCCGCCTCAATATCGTCGCCAGTAATGTAGCCAAAGGAGACTGGAAACTGTCCCTATATCTGCAAAGAAATGATGAAATAGGACAACTTACAGAGGCTTTTAATACAATGGCTACCCAACTACAAAAGTCATTTCAAGATTTAACCACCCTAAATGAAGCCTTAGCAGAAAGTGAAAGCAGACTGACCAAATTTTTAAATGTGATTCAGGTAGGAGTAGCTATTTATGCACCGAATGGGGAGCTAATTTATTTTAACATAACCGCCACCGATTTACTATCACTTGAGCAGGTGGGAGATTTAGAAACCTATAACTTACCTCTAAATAATTCTATTTATCAACAGGAAACTAATCAACCATACACAGTTAGCTATCTCCCCTATAATAGAGCCTTACCAGGTGAAACAGTGATGTCTGATGACTAGAGATCCAAGTAGGCGATCGCCGTATTACCTGAGAAATGAGAGCAGCTATTATTGTGGAAAAACAAGGCAATATTATCTATAAAATTAGGGGATTCTCAGACATTAGCGAAAACCAAAAACCTGCCAAATTTTATCATAAGTTACGGCTCTAAACCAAGGTTTAAAAGCCGAAAATCTCGCCTCATAACCGAATTACAAGTAGCTCAAAAACTGCCATACATGATTTTACCGAAACCGGAATAATTAGCAGAAATATCTAACTTGGAGGCAGCCGAATTTATGGAGCCAGCGGACGAAGTTGGGGGAGATTATTATGAGATCATACTAGAGTAGAATGGCAGATTAACAGTAGGTATTGGTGATGTAACCGGACATGGTTTAGAAAGGTGTTAATGCTGATGAAACCAACAGCAGCTCGGACTTAATCAGCCTGACCATAAGCCGATCACGTAAATTTTTTAAATGGAATTAACCAGGTAATTTATAGTAATGGTATGCCGATGAGAAACGATAAAAATTTAACCCTGTATTTTTTAACATTTCCAGATGATAAATTTCATTTAACCGGACAGCATGAAAGTTGAATTGTAGTTCGTAACCATGGAGAAGTCGAACAAATTGATAGAATGGACTTAGGGTTTCTGATAGGTTTAGAAGAAAATATCTCAGATTTTATTAATCAGCTAGAGGTGAAAGTCAATCCAGGAGAAGTGATGGTTTTATATACCGATGGTATCCCGGAAGCCGTTAATGAGCAACAGGAAATGTATGGTATGGAGCGACTTTGTGGAGTGCTTCAGGAAAACCGCCACGAGTCAGTTGATAGTATTTGTGAAAGGGTAGTTAAAGATGTCAAGCAATTTATCGGCACACAAAAGCTGTTAGATGATATAACCTTAGTAGTTTTAAAAAAAAATAGCATAGCCTGAGTAGAGACCGACTCAGGAAGCCGAGAGCCATGCTAATGTTAAAATCTAGTCAACACATATCCTCATTTGTATTGCACTCAGGATCTAAGCTATGGCTGTACTACTTACCTGGATCGCGCTAATTCTGAGCATTCTGCTAACAGAGACATTTTGGCTGGACCCTCTGAGCTTTCTTAATTGGCTACACCTACCGAATTGGACTGGGTTAGCATTTGTGGGGTTAATTGTGACTTGGTGTCTTGGGGAATAGGTACTAACTTGCCCAAAAAATAGTATGTTGTATCAGAGATTTATTTCAAGGTCTATGGTGCGTCAACTGTCTTTTAACCCTAGGGTCCATTTTACTAGTAGCGATCGCCCGACTGTCCGCAAGGAAGCGCCGCGACCGCTGTATCGTGGTTTACTATTAATGCTGGTAGCCACAGGATTGATAGGTTTGCAGGTTCATCGGCTGGTACAACTGCAACTGGTGAAGGGAGCAGAAAACCGACTGAGAGCGGAAGAAAACCGTATCCGGCTGATTCCAGTCCCCTCAAATCGGGGTCGAATTCTCGATCGCAATGGTACAGCCATAGCCGATAACCACCAAGTGCGGGGGGTTTTTTTCTGGCCAAGGGAAAAGACCCCAGAACAGTGGAAACAAGCGGCTAACCAACTGAGTGAGTTACTGGATGTACCAGTAAGCAGCATTTTAAACGAACTAGAACGCATCGGCTACCAATCCGCCACCTCAGTCCGCATTAGCAATAATCTGACTCCAGAAGCCTTTATCTGGTTAGCGGAAAATGCCGAGAAGATGTCCGGGGTGGAAATTAGGATGGAGTCGAGTCGCCACTATCCCCACGGTAATTTAGCAGCTCAAGTAGTTGGCTACATTGGGGAAGCCAACCTACAAGAATTAAAAGCTAACCCCGATTGGCCAATGGGCATGGTAGTAGGACAGTTGGGGATTGAAGCCTTAGCCAATAAAGATTTAGTGGGAGTGTGGGGCGCTCGCTTGGTGGAAGTGAACGCCAAAAACGAGGAACTGCGGATCTTTGGTGAGAAATCCTCTCAAGGGGGTACAGACGTACAACTAACCATAGATATCAATCTGCAGAGAGTGGCGGAACAGGCTCTGGGACAGCGACGGGGAGCAGCAGTAGCCCTGAATGTGAAAACTGGGGAAGTGTTAGCAATGGCGAGTAGTCCACGATTTGACCCTAATTTATTTACTCGCCCCATTACCCCCCAACAATGGGAAGAACTCCAAGGGTTAGACCATCCGTTTCTGAATCGCGCCTTACAGGGATATCCCCCCGGAAGTACATTTAAGATTGTTTCCTCTGCTGCTGGTATGGCTTCTGGCCATTTTAGTCCAGATTCGGTAATTGCGACCTCAGATTCAATTACTATTGGTGGGATTGCCTTTAAAGAACATAGTGGCGGGCTTGGGATAATTGGGTTTCGGGATGCTTTAGCCTTTAGTAGTAATACCTTTTTCTATCGCCTGGGGATGGCCATTGGCCCGGGAACCATGGCTAAATGGGCTAGAAATTTGGGAATTGGTACTACGGATTTAAGATTGTTGGGGTTAACAGAGGGGTCTAGTGGATGGGTTCCTACCCCGGAAGACAAGGAAAAAATGTTTGGGGAACCCTGGTTTTTGGGGGATACTGTCACGATGTCTATTGGTCAAGGGTCGGTACTAGCTACCCCTCTGGAGTTGGCGGTGATGGTATCGGCGATCGCCAATGGTGGACAGCGAGTTAAACCCCATTTACTCTCTTCCATGACTAATACTCCCGCTACCCAACCTGTACCCACAGGATTGGCTCCTGATGTGATTCAAAAAATTCGAGAGGGGTTAGTTGCTACGGTCCAGTATGGAACCGCTCAGGTGATGAATGATGGTAGTATCCCTTTAACTGGCGGGAAAACCGGAACTTCTGAGGTTTGGGGAAAGCGATCGCACTCGGTTTATGTCGCCTTTGGTGCTGCGGATCAAGCAGAAATTGCCATTGCTGTAGTCGTGGAAAATGGCGGTTTTGGCTCTAAGGCGGCGGCTCCGGTAGCTCTGGAGATGTTCCAAACCCACTTTGCTGGTAAAAAATAACCACCCACCCAACCGGGTAACACCAAACCCGGTTAGGTAAGAGGTTTCAGGCGGTGGCTACTTCCTCGGCGGGATATGTATAAATTTTGATAATCATAATCAAAAATTTATATAAGTAAACCCTGGCGTTATAGCGATCGCCTTGCTAAATTAAATCTATAGCAACCGAGGAGGAGCCATAGCAGATATGAATACACCCAACTTAAATACCCAGCCAAATTTCATCTTAAAACCCATCAAAACCTGGCTCGATATTCAAGTCAAAAATCCCAAAACAGCCCGGTTAATCTGCAATTTAATCCCCGCAAAATGCCCCTTTGAACGCACTATCAAAATGTTTGGGCGTACAGTTTTACAAATTCCCCCCCTCTGCAAATTCAATCCTTTTTATGAGGAAGTTGTGGCTATGCGATTTCGCGCCCTTTGCTACTTAGCCGATGAATGTGGAGAAGATATTTCTCAGTTTTTTGTAGCCTAAGATAACCTGTCTCTCGCCCAAATTCTAGCATCATCAAGATGCTTTTTAAGAGTTGTTTCTGGTAGAGGTCCTTGGAGGTGATTCCAGGGGAGAACCTGGTTTAATTCCCAGTCTTGATTAACATAAAAATCTATGGGGGGAAGCTGTCCGCGTAATTCCTTAAACCCCCGCCGATAACTTCCGGGACTGTCCCCATAATGGCGGACTTTTTCCAAGAGATAAGATAAACGGCGATCACCTCTGGAAATTAAAGCCTGAATTACCGACCATCGATAACTTTCCGGGCGAAAATCCATCCCATTGGAGCGCAGTTTTTTCTCTAAAAACTTTAATCTTTTTTCGGCGGCTGGATTAACTCCAAACCACTGAAAAGGAGTGTGGGCTTTGGGGACAAAGGTACTACAACCCAGCGTCAGACGTAAACCAGGGGCGGCTTTTTTAATCTCCTGCATCATAGCAACTGTCGCCTCTAAATCCTCTGATTCTTCCCCCGGTATCCCCACCATACCATAGAGTTTAAGGCTTTTTAATCCTCCGGCTTTCGCATTAATGGCAGCTTGGATAATTTCATCATTATCGAGTTTTTTATTGATGATTTTACGGAGGCGATCGCTACCACTTTCCACCGCTATAGTAATACTACGAGTATCTCGTTTCGCCAAAGTAGCCGCTAGTTTCACCGTGACCGTATTGGTGCGAACTGAAGCCAAACTCAATCTCACATCATCATATTCTGGCTGACTCAGATAATCCAACAATTCGTTAAATTCGGGATGTTGAGTCACCGAAGCACCCAATAAACCCAGCCTTTTAGTGACAGTTAAACCCCGATTAATTGCCGGGATTAAAGATGATTCAAGATTCGCCGTCCGGAAAGGTAAAGTCAAATAACTAGCCAAACAAAAACGGCACATTTCTGGACAACTGCGAACCACTTCCACCATATAAATATTTTCCCAAGCCGCCAATTCCGTGACTACCGTGGAAGCTGATAGAGTATTTCCGCGATAGGTTTGTTTTTGCACCTGGGGGGGAATATCACTATCAATAGGTTTAATAGAAGCGATCGCCCCATCAGGACTGTGATAAGTCACCTCATATAAACTGGGGATATACACTCCCGGAACCTGTGCTAAGTGGCGTAATTTAGTCTGTCGGTCTGCTTGTCTAACCTGTTGATAGGCGCTGATAAAATTAGGTATTAAATCTTCGCCATCTCCCAGTAAAATCACATCAAAAAAATCAGCAAACGGTTCTGGGTTGGCCGTGAGGACAGGTCCGCCGCCAAAAACTAGGGGTTGTTGATTATCGCGCGAGTGCGATCGTCTTGGTAGCCCTAAATCTTCCAACTGCTGTAAAATGTTACTGTAGTCTAATTCCCAGGACAGAGAAAACCCTAATAATTCTGGGTTATTTGGTAGAGGTTCACTCAGATCTGTAAACAGGCGGCTAACTTGTACATCTTGACGGAGTGCTAAAGTCGCCCATACTATCTGATAACCTAGGCTAGTAATTCCCACACTGTATTCATTGGGGAAAGCCAAAATCACCGGAACCGCATTAGTTTCCGGTGTAGCTGGGGTAAATAATAAACGTTCGCGGGCGAATTTGGTAACAGTCACAGTATAAAAATTGACGTAATCAGATTGAGGATATCCATATTAGTGATATTTTAACTTAAACCACAAAATAGTCGAAGCCAATACGAAAGTCGCCACATTAGTTAGGATAATCGGTAGATCTTGAATCAGGGTCCCATATACAATCCTTGACACTCCCCGGCGTGAACGCACGGGGATTCTTTGTTCTACGACACGACTTGCTGATGCAGGATTTCTCCAACAACAGTAGAGGACTTGTCTCCCAAAGCGTTGCTCGGCTATCCGAAAGTTCCGGTATGCCCTACCGTACTCAATCCTCGACTCAGAATATTTCTAGCTGCGTTTTCATCCCTATCCATTGAGCAACCACACTTACAAACGTGCGTTCTTGTGGATAGTGTTTTCTTCACAATTGCACCGCAGTTAGAGCATTCTTGGCTAGTGTATTGCGGATTTACCGCAACCGTTACTCTTTCAAAAACTTTAGCAAAGTATTCAAGCCAGACACGGAACTGATACCAAGAAGCGTCGTTGATAGACTTAGCTAAACAATGATTCTGCACCATATTTTTAATTCTCAAATCTTCGTAGGCTATCAAGTCGTTTGACTGAACTACGCACCTTGCCAACTTCACAGCATGGTCTTTACGTTGCCTACTTATTTGGAGATAGTGTTTACCTAGAATCTGTCTAGCTTTGCCTCTGTTTTTTGAACCTTTAACCTTCTTCGATACGCGACGGTGACTACGTTTTAAGGTACGTTCGCATTTTTTCAGGAATTTAGGATTTTCAACGGTGACTCCGTTTGAATCGGTGTAATACTCTTTCAGTCCAACGTCTAAGCCAATGGTATTGCCTGTCGGCGCTGTGTTTTCTTTCCTGTCAACGTTAATACAGAATTGAACGTACACACCATCAGCACGTTTCACCAGTCTTACCCGTTGGCTCTGGCTGACTTGGTAAAAGTGTAAATCGCGTGTACCCTTGATTTTGAGTTTACCAATTCCTTTTTTATCTGTGAAAGTTATTGATTTTCTGTCGTCTGCAAGTTTCCACCCGGTTGATTTATATTCAACTGAGCGACAATCTTTCGGAAACTTCGGATACTCCTTTTTACCGGGAATCTTCTTCTTGCAGTTTTCATAAAATCGAGAGATAGCTGACCAAGCTCTTTCAGCGCTGGCTTGTCTCGCTTGAGAATTGAGTTCGTCGGCAAATGGAAAAGTTGCTGCCAGCACCGCACAGTATTTGTTCAAATCGTACTTATTCTTTTTAGGATTATCCATCCAATAGCGCAAACAGCTATTGCGGACAAACTGCGCTGTACGAATGGCTTCAGCTACTGCGATGAACTGGCTTGATTTTCCGTAGGTTTTGAACTCAAAAACTAGCATGGCTCTACCTCCTATCTTATGCTAACGCCATCAGCACAAAACATTCGATATTGCCACAAAAATTTACAATTAAAGCCGTCCTAGAAGGACGGGGTTTTAGACCCAGTTTCTTGATAAAAATACCCCCGTACAGAAAATTACGAACATTCCCAGGGAGACATCACGGGTTGATTTAGTTTTCCAGGTTTTAATTGCTTGGGGAAGAAATGCAATAGTCGTCAGCATCCCCGCTAATAGCCCAATTCCAGTAATTGTGTTCATAAATTGATGAGCAAATCCTGTGCTTAATTCAATAAAAATCCCACCCAAAACGAGTGGGATATTATCAACACTTGAGTATTAACACTCAGATTTTATGGTTCTTAAAATTAGAGTGCAGAACCCACACCGACGTAAGCCCCATAGAAAAACAGACCAACCACAACCAGAACACCAGTTCCGGCTACCGTGGCGACCAACCAAAGGGGAAGTTTAGCATCTCCAGACACAGCTTTATACCTCTCTATTCAAAATTTAAATTACTGGGGAAAAGGGTAAATACCTCCAAGGTATAATGGTACTTCTAGTTAGTTAAAGAAATAACTAGAAAACAGGATACCCAGGACAAAAATTAACAGCAAGCCCAGATACAGAGAGGTTCTGTTCAGTTCAACAGGCTGCTTATTGGGGTTACGACTACGATCCATGTATGTCTCCTATCGTTGAATAAACTGCATAGCGGCGATCGCACCCAGGAAGAAAACTGTAGGAACAGCCAGGGTGTGTACAGCCAACCAGCGAACCGTAAAAATCGGATAAGTTATCGGTTGGTTTTGATTTGCATTCGTCATGTTTTTAAGTTCTCCTGGATCTACTTACCAATAAATTGATCAATTTGTGTCTTGCTATCTTGGCGTTCAGTGATAATCGGTAGTTCCTGGCGCTCTTGAGTAAAATACTCATTAGGGCGAGGTGTACCAAAAGCATCATAAGCCAATCCGGTGCTGACAAATAACCATCCAGCAATAAACAAAGCCGGAATTGTCAGACTATGAATCACCCAATAACGGACACTTGTAATAATGTCACCAAACGGACGCTCACCAGTAGTACCTGCCATTTAAGTCTCTCCTGTTAACAAATCCACAACTTACAGACTCTCAATCATATTATAATAGGGTAGAGAGTCACTGATAACAAGCCAATTTTACCAACATTTTTTAAAGGCTGGTTTTGCTCTCAACTAGATGCTGAGGTGTTTCCGGTGTATCTAAGTAATGTTCCCCGTTGACCGAGTATAAATCCCCGTTCAGGACTGATAAACTCAATGCGGTAAAAATTCGAGGGAATATCTTCAACTTCCCTATCTTTTTGCCAGGCTTCACCCCCATCAAAACTACAGAGAAGGTTTCCACTACCGCCAGCGACCCAAATCTCCTCTGGGGTACGATAAGCCAAATCGAGTAATCCCCAACTGGTGGAAAACTCTGGCTTAATAGGATCACTCCACTCTTCAGGATCATTAGGATCGCTAAATCGGATTTCACCGCCGCGCGCTAACATCCACAGGCGGTTATCCTGACCAAAGCCAATTTTTTCTAGGCGTTTAGAACTATAGCGAATGTGGGGAGTCCAAGAGGTCTGTCCCGGTTCCCAAGTCGAGTAAAAATTACCCTTAGCCGAAACGGTAACATATTCGCCTTGTTCCGAGCGAGACAAGCTGCGAATCACCCCCACAGCATCTTCTACCATAGCTTGCCAAGTTTTACCGCCATCTTTAGTTTGATAGATGGCTCCGACATTAGTAGTCATTTCCGCCGCACTAGGTCCGAGGGCGACAATATTATTAGGAGCGCCGGGGAGTTTATTGCTGAGGGCGATGCGAGTCCAGGACTTACCGCCATCAGTGCTATGGAGAAGTACAGAAGGCTCACCGACAATCCATCCCTCCGAGCCACTAAAGCTAACAGAGGTCAGCAGAAGATTAGGTTCATCGAGATCTAGCTGTTTAGTTTCCCAGGTCTTACCCCCATCGTAAGTTTCTAACAAAGTGGCATTGCTACCGACAATCCAACCATGATCGGAGTTATCGACAAAATCGATATCAAATAACTTGGCATCTGTAGCCACCGGGACTAATTCCCAAGGATTATAGCTAACATCTGGCAGATAGTCACAACTTGCACAGAACAAAGCCACAGCTATCAAAATCGCCAATTTTTTCAAAAATTTAGGGAACTGCATTTGATTCAATCTGGTTAAATCCCTTAACGTAAACCATACAAACTAATAAAAAACAGAAATGCCAAAGCCAGCCCGCCAAAAATGAGAAGACTTTTCTGTTGAGAGGTTAGGGTATTGACTCCCAGACCAAACCCGAGATTCTCCTCAAATCCAGACGGACCGGAGGAGGAGCCAATATTCCTAAATTGGCTACGGGGCGCACCGCAAACGGGACAACGCCACCTAGCTGGCAGATCTTCAAATTCAGTACCTGGGGGAATATTGCCTGTAGAACTGCCTTTGGAGGGTTCATAGACGTAACCGCAGGCGTTACATTCATATCGGTCTGGGGATTTGACTTCAGTGGCTGGCTCACTCATAGTACGGACGGTCGGGGAGTTAATTATTAAAAGTCTATTACATAATATTACAGAACCTGACAAAGTTAAATCAATCTGTGGCGATCGCCCAAAATCCTCGAAATCCCCAAAATCCCCAAAATCCTCGAAATCCCCAAAATACCCAAAATCCTCGAAATCCCCAAAATCCCCAAAATACCCAAAATACCCAAAATACCCAAAATACCCAAAATACCCAAAAATCTCAACAGTCCCCAAAATCCCCAAAATCCCCAAAAGCCAGTCAACAGGTTCAGCCCTGTTGGTAAGGGCGATAATCGCGGATTTCTGTTAAGATCCAACGAGAGCGATCGCGATCATCTAGTCCCACTGAACCGATCAGATCTTTGATTTATCGGTACAAGTGATCCAATAATATAAAGAACCGGTTACCAAAACTATAACTCTGCTGATCTACTGTGTTTTTTCTGAACGGTTACGAATATTTCCTGGGCTTCCTAATCATCTGTAGCCTAGTCCCGATACTAGCTCTAGGAGCCTCCAAAATCCTCCGACCCCAAAGTAGAAGCGCCACTCGTCGCATAACCTACGAGTCTGGCTGTGAACCCATAGGGGGGGCTTGGATTCAATTCAACATCCGCTACTATATGTTTGCCCTAGTCTTTGTCATCTTTGATGTAGAGACAGTATTTCTGTACCCCTGGGCGGTAGCATTTCATAGGTTAGGCCTACTAGCCTTCATAGAAGCACTCATCTTTATTACCATCCTAGTCATTGCTTTAGTGTACGCATGGCGCAAGGGTGCGTTGGAATGGTCATAGGTACGGTATTACAGGTTATAAAAATATGACAACTCAAAGTCCTTCACCGAATACAACTATCATCAACCCCATTGAGCGACCCCAGGTAACTGAGGAATTGTCGGAAAATGTGATCCTGACCACGGTTGATGATCTCTACAACTGGGCTAGATTATCTAGTCTGTGGCCGTTGCTCTATGGGACTGCCTGTTGTTTTATTGAATTTGCGGGTCTAATTGGTTCGCGGTTTGACTTCGATCGCTTTGGATTGGTGCCACGGTCTAGCCCCAGACAAGCGGATCTGTTAATTACGGCGGGAACCATCACCATGAAATATTCCCCCATGTTGGTCAGGCTTTACGAACAAATGCCGGAACCCAAATATGTGATTGCTATGGGAGCGTGTACCGTCACCGGGGGAATGTTTAGCATGGACTCCCCCACCGCAGTGCGGGGGGTAGATAAGCTGATCCCGGTAGATGTTTACATCCCCGGCTGTCCTCCTCGCCCAGAAGCGATCATTGATGCGATTATTAAACTACGCAAGAAAATCGCTAACGAATCATTCCAGGAGCGGGGAAATCTCCAACAGACCCATCGCTACTATACGCGATCGCATAATCTGAAAGTAGTCGAACCGATTTTAACCGGGGAATACTTAGAATCAACTACCCGTCAAGTCCCCCCGAAACAACTGACCGAGGCGATCGGGATGCCTGTGCCTCCCGCCCTACAAACCGAACCCATGAAAAAGGAGGAACAGCGTGGCTGAGACCGAAACCGAAGCCCCCATCATTGAAGCCGGACTCGTCTCCCAGTGGTTAAGTCAGAATGGATTTGACCATGAATTTCTGGGTCCCAATCATGTGGGAGTCGAGATGATTAAAGTAGACCGGGATTATTTAATTCCCCTAGCTACTGCCTTATATGCCTATGGTTTCAACTATCTACGGTGTCAGTGTGCCTATGATATGGGACCAGGGGAAGATTTAGTCAGCACCTACCATCTCGCCAAAGTTCAGAACAATGTGGAACAACTAGAGGAAGTTTGCGTCAAAGTTTTCGTTCCCCGAAGCGACCCAAAAGTTCCCTCAGTTTATTGGATTTGGAAGGCAGCGGACTTCCAAGAACGCGAGTCCTATGATATGTATGGTATCGTCTACGAAGGCCATCCTAACCTGAAGCGGATTTTAATGCCAGAAGATTGGGTAGGCTGGCCACTTCGGAAAGACTATATCTCGCCAGACTTCCATGAATTGCAAGATGCGTATTAGTGGATTAGTGGAGTGTTATAGTTTTTTTCAGGTCAGACCATAACCGTTATGGTTGTTGACTGTTAAGAACAGTGGGTAGCCCTAGAGCGCCCACCACTCCCCTGGGGCGGAAATGAGGATGTCCCCCATTCACAACCCAATTGCAATCTTTCTCAAAAGTCTGGTATATTTTCTTAGGCTCATGCTGTTATATTCAATGTGGTCTTAAGAATACGCACTCAGAGCAAGCGAGTGTATTCTGTTGGGATTAAGTCAAGGAACATAGACTTGATCTTGCAAAAACTGTCTTAGTCCAACATTTTGGTGGAGGAGTTCAAGCTAATGTCAAACCTTACAGGTACTAGTTTTATAGATGTCAACCGCACTGGCGTATTCGATCCTGGTGATCTGCCAATAGCTAATGCTGCGGTATTCACAGATTTGCCGCCTTTTGATGGTATATACCAACCGGATCAAGGTGAACGGAGCGCCATTACTGGTCAGGATGGCAGCTTTGTAATCACTGATTTACAGACTTTAGGAGCCGGTACTCCGTTCCAACTGCAACAAATCCCTCCTGCTGATGGTAGTGTCAGCAGTCCTGGGAACAACCTACCCCTCCCTTTCACCGTTCCCGCCGATCCGACCCAGAACATAGGCCCAGTTGCCATTGCTAACTTGCCTCCCGATGTCCCTGTACCTTCAGTTCCCCCCATTACCAGCAAGGGTAACATCCAAGGTCGGACTTTCGTAGATAACAATGTTAATGGTCGCTTTGACTCTGGTGAACCTGTTATCGGTGGTATTCCTCTGTTCCTTGACTTAGACGGTAACGGAGTCTGGACAGCCAACGAACCCATTACAGTAAGCCGTCCTGATGGTTCTTTTTCCTTCAATAATCTGACTCCGGGAACCTATCAACTGCAGCCCCTATTGCCTGGGAACGACGTACCCCCAGGATTAGGTGGTGTAACTCCCCTTGCAGATAGATTAGTTGCCACATCTGTATCTGTTAGCCCCAGTTCTTTAGATGACCGATTGGGGGGTTTTCTTGGGGGTATTGCCAGGCGATTTTTAGGAAGTGATCGGACTGAACAATTGGCTCAAGCTACTAATGAGCCTAATGCTCCAGAATTAGTTACTGTTTCAGCCGGTGCTGTTACCTCCCAGGACTTGGGCTTTGTAGTTCCCGGAAGCATCTACGGTTTCGTAGTTTCCGATGCAAACAGTAACGGTGTTGCCGATCCCGGAGAAGCAGGTATCCCTGGCATTACGGTGTCTGGCGGCGGAAGAACTGCGGTTACAGATGCCAATGGTTTCTACATCCTTGATGTAGATGCGAGATTCCCCACCTTCTCGGATGCGGAGTTAGCCCAAAATCCCTACCTACACTATGTACTTTCCAACGAGCCTGGGTTGTTGACAGAAAGTTTTGCAGTCGAGGTGGTTAATCCTCCTGGTAACTTGGTAGCTACCGGACCTGATCCTGATTTTGATGTGGCTTTGGGTCGTGGTCAAGCCGCACAAAAGGACTTTTTCTTTAACGTTCCCCCCGCGCCGGTCGGAGGTCCTGGAGTTCCAGATAGTATCACTGGCTTTGTGTTCACCGATGTTAACATTGACGGTGGCTACCAAGTTGGTGAACCCCTCCTGGAAGGTGTAACCGTTTACCTGGATCTGGATAAAGACGGACAGTTAAACAGCGGTCCCCTGCGTGACCCAGTAACTGGGGCTGTGATTCTGGATGAGAACGGCAACCCATTCCCGGCTGAACCCAGTACAGTAACTGGCCCTGGCGGTAATTTTGGCTTCTTTAATGTCTCCCGCTGGTTGCCCTTTATCGAACCTGGGGATGTTGAATTTCAGGTCCGGGTGGAAGCACCTGCTTCGTTGCCTTTCGTCACCACTCCCGATGTATCAATCTCTGGTGAAGGGTTGGGAGTTTTGGCGGAAGTGGGCGCATCTGGCGTAGCCTTCGGTATGTCCCAGTTCCCCGTTTAGCTTCTCGCGGAGAAGCCCCGCGCTGTAGTTTTCGATTCAGGGTCGGGTAGTTCACGCGCAGTATTCTGGCAGCGTTGCTGATTCAGGAGTCAAAATAGGCGTAAAAATATAATGGCGAACATCCCAGGCAGAAGGTTGGCTTGGGATGTTTTTTGTTTTGTATCAAAATACTCAATTTTTGTGGTAAGGAGGTATTATTATATAGCGAGAGGGTTAACGGGGGTTTAAAAGATTAAAAGTTGTCTAAACTGTCAACGATCGCAACGTTTCCCGCTAATGTCTTCACCCTAGACAATGGTTTAACCGTCATTCATCAGGAAATTCCAGCTACACCGGTGGTCGTGGTAGATGTTTGGGTTAGGGCGGGAGCCACAAGAGAGCCAGAGCTTTGGTCGGGGATGGCTCATTTTCTGGAGCACATGATTTTTAAGGGGACTGAAAAAATCGCCCCCGGTTTGTTCGACTGGGTAATTGAAAGCCGAGGGGGGGTGGCTAATGCAGCTACAAGCCACGACTATGCCCATTTTTTCATTACCAGCGCGGCTCAGTATTTAGAGGAAACCCTGTCTCCGCTGGCTGATTTACTGCTGCACGCGGCGATACCTGATGATGAGTTTGTGCGAGAACGTTCGGTGGTGTTAGAAGAACTGCGCCAATCTCAGGATAG
Organism: Limnospira sp.; assembly: GCF_051859755.1. Classification (NCBI taxonomy): domain Bacteria; kingdom Bacillati; phylum Cyanobacteriota; class Cyanophyceae; order Oscillatoriales; family Sirenicapillariaceae; genus Limnospira; species Limnospira sp. The sequence continues at coordinate 42,476 of NZ_JBIMLI010000001.1, read as the reverse complement.
CCCAGATTGGATAGAGTTTCAAGCGATGATGGAAACTCTCTATGGTAATCATCCCTATGGGCGATCGGTTTTGGGGACGGAAGCGACTCTGATGCCGCGAACTCCTGACGAAATGCGGCAGTTTCATCGCTGTCACTACCAACCGGAAAATATGGCGGTAGTGATTGTTGGGGGAGTCTCGGAAAAGCGATCGCAAGATTTAGTTTCGGAGGCTTTTGGTTCATTTTACCACCGGGAAGAATGCCCGATCACAAACGGTTATCATCAACCCCAACTTAGGGGTATCCTGCATGAGGAACTACTACTACCTAATGTAGAACAACCTCGGATAACTATGGCTTGGTCAGGACCTGGGGTTGAAAACATACGACATGGCTACGGACTAGACCTAATCTCAGTTTTATTAGCAGAGGGGAGAACTTCTCGCCTAGTGCAATTATTACGGGAAGATAGACAGCTAGTAGACTGTATCAGTAGCGGTTTCTCCCTACAGCGGGAGTCGAGTCTATTTACGATTAATGCGTGTTTAGATATTGACAATATCGAAGAAGTTGAACACCTAATCTGCGAGTGTTTAGCGAATTTAGCAGCAACTCCGATGTCGTCAGCGGAACTCGATCGCTGTAAGCGTTTACTGTGTAATGACTACGCCTTCTCAACGGAAACACCGGGACAATTAGCGGGTTTATATGGCTATTATTTCACAGTAGCGAAACCAGAGATTTCGGTAAGTTATCCCCACCAAATCAAATCCCTAGAAGCGGAGGAATTACAGGAGATTGCGAAAACTTACCTGAGCCAGGAACGATATGCGATGACTGTAGTGAAGCCCATATAATTAATAATTAATAATTAATAATTAATAATTAATAATTAATTGTAGGTTGGGTAAAGTAGGTGGGGTGAAACCCAACAGAGTAGTTAATAATTAATAATTAATAATTAATAATTAATAATTAATTGTAGGTGGGGTGAAACCCAACAGAGTAGGTTGGGTAAAGTAGGTGGGGTGAAACCCAACAGAGTAGTTAATAATTAATAATTAATAATTAATAATTAATAATTAATTGTAGGTGGGGTGAAACCCAACAGAGTAGGTTGGGTAAAGTAGGTTGGGTGAAACCCAACAGAGTAGGTTGGGTAAAGGGCAGGGAAAGCGAAGTCCATGGGATTGATTGATGATGTAATTTAGGCTTATGATGTTTGGTTGTAGTCCTGACCGAGCGATCGCCACTATGTCCATGATTGCGGAATCCCCATTTAGTCCCGAAGAAATAGCCTCAGAAGGCTTAAAACCCGAAGAGTATGAGGAAATCTACCAAAGACTAGGCAGACACCCCAACAAAGCCGAATTAGGGATGTTTGGGGTAATGTGGAGTGAACATTGCTGCTACAAAAATTCTCGCCCTCTCCTGAGCCAATTTCCCACCAGTGGCGATCGCATTCTTGTCGGTCCAGGAGAAAACGCCGGAGTAGTAGACTTTGGGGACGGTATCCACCTAGCCTTCAAAATAGAATCCCATAATCATCCCAGTGCGATCGAACCATTCCAAGGAGCAGCCACCGGAGTGGGGGGAATTTTGCGGGATATTTTCACCATGGGAGCGCGTCCGATCGCCGTACTCAACGCCCTGCGATTCGGTTCCCTAGAAGACCCCAAGACCCAGCCAATTTTACTGGGAGTAGTCGCCGGAATTTCCAACTATGGTAACTGTTTTGGAGTCCCAACCGTGGGGGGAGATGTATATTTTGACAGCTATTATAGCGGCAACCCCCTAGTGAACGCCATGGCGATCGGCATCATGGAAACCCCAGAGATAGTTAAATCCGGTGCTGCTGGTATTGGTAACCCAGTGCTGTATGTAGGTTCAACCACCGGAAGGGACGGAATGGGAGGCGCAAGTTTTGCAAGTAGCGAACTCAGCGAAGAGTCCATAGCCGATCGCCCTGCTGTACAAGTAGGAGACCCATTTTTAGAAAAATCCCTAGTCGAAGCCTGTTTAGAAGCCTTTAAAACCGGGGCTGTAGTCGCCGCCCAGGACATGGGAGCGGCTGGAATCACCTGTTCCACCTCGGAAATGGCTGCTAAAGGGGGAGTCGGTATCGAACTAGATTTAGACCTAATCCCCGTGCGAGAGACGGGAATGGTCCCTTATGAATATTTATTATCCGAATCCCAGGAGAGAATGTTATTTGTCGTCCACAAAGGACGGGAATCAGAATTAATTGAGATTTTCCATCGTTGGGGACTACAAGCGGTCGTCGCCGGAAAGGTGATTCCAGAAGCGATCGTGCGGATTTTGTTTAAAGGTGAAATCGCCGCCGAAATCCCCTCCACAGCTTTAGCTGATAATACCCCCATTTATCACCGGGAATTGATGTCAGAACCTCCCGAATATGCCCAAACCGCCTGGGCGTGGTCGCCGGAAACTTTACCCGCCACCACAGTATCAGGGATGGAAATAGAAAATCAACTGGTAACTTGGAATCAGGTATTATTGAATCTCTTAGATACCCCATCGATCGCCTCTAAGTCTTGGGTATATCGTCAATATGACCACCAAGTGCAAAATAATACCGTCATTGTACCGGGTGGCGCTGATGCGGCGGTGGTGCGGTTGCGCCCTCAAGAACCCATTGGCAATAATCCCGGTAAAATTTGGCCGGGGGTGGCTGCCACTGTTGATTGTAACGCCCGCCATGTCTATCTTGACCCCTACGAAGGCGCTAAGGCTGTGGTTGCAGAGGCGGCGCGGAATTTAAGTTGTGTCGGGGCTGAACCTGTGGCGGTGACGGATAACCTCAATTTTGGTAGCCCGGAACATCCTATTGGTTATTGGCAATTAGCACAAGCCTGTAAGGGCATTTCTGAGGGCTGTAAGGCGTTTTCTACTCCGGTGACGGGGGGGAACGTTTCTCTGTATAACGAGACTCTGGACGCGCAAGGAAAGCCACAGGCAATATATCCGACTCCCGTGGTGGGAATGGTGGGATTATTGCCAGATCCGGCTCTCGCTTGTGGTCAAAGTTGGCAACAACCAGGAGATTTGATTTATCTGTTGGGGGTGACTAATTGGTTGGCTGATGAGGATCATGGTTATATTACCCTGGGAGGATCGGAGTATTTGGCGGTAATACATAATCTGGTGGCGGGTAAGCCTCCTCGGGTCGATTTTGACTTGGAACTAATGGTTCAAAAGGTTTGTCGCCAGGGAATTCGTAACGGTTGGGTGCGATCGGCTCATGATTGCGCTGAGGGAGGCTTGGCGATCGCTTTGGCAGAATGTTGCATTGGCAACCGATTGGGGGCTACCATTAACCTAGGGTTAACCTCAGATCCTTGGCAACGCTGGGATACGATCCTGTTTGGTGAGGGGGGAGCTAGGATTTTGGTTTCCGTTCCTACTCAACACCAGCAGGCTTGGGAGGGTTATCTGCAAGAAATCTGGGTGAGCGATCGCCAATTTTGGCATCACTTGGGTACAGTGACCGCAGTTGACTCGTCTTTGCAAATTCTAGCCGATGATAACACCAGTTTAATTGGGGTTAATGTGGCGGAAATGGCCGATCGCTATAATTATGCGATCGAGCGTCGTCTATCTTAAAATTCCCTCCGGGGGATTTGTTTATCAGCCTATCGGCGATCGCATCTCATTTGCTACCGATATAAGAGATAACTGATAATTGGTAATTGACAGTTATTAACTATCCTATCTCTTGCGGTTTTCACCAACTCAGTTAACATCACAAGATTACCATGATTCCTAATAAGTCCCATGTGACCGATGACCAGTTTCACACCGAGCTAATCCCCGATAAACCAGAGGAAGCCTGCGGTGTGTTTGGGGTTTATGCTCCCGGTCAAGATGTGGCAAAATTAACTTATTTTGGGCTATATGCTCTCCAACATCGAGGTCAGGAGTCAGCCGGAATAGCTACTTTTGAAGGGGAAGATCTGCATTTATATAAAAATATGGGACTGGTTTCCCAAGTATTTAATGAGTCTATTTTACAACAGTTAAAAGGTGATTTAGCCGTAGGTCACACACGCTATTCGACCACTGGCTCTAGTCGCATCGTTAATGCTCAACCTGCGGTTTCCGAAACTAGATTGGGACCTGTGGCTGTCGCTCATAATGGTAACTTAGTTAATACTGCTGAATTGCGGGAGGAAATGAGTAGACGAAAGTTTGATTTTGTCAGCACTACCGACACCGAATTAATTGCTTTGGCGATCGCTTCCGAAATTAATGGCGGTAAGGATTGGTTAGAAGCTAGTATTACCGCTTTTCAAATGTGTGAGGGAGCATATAGTTTGGCTATTGGTACTCCCGTCGGTTTAATGGGAGTCCGAGACCCACACGGAGTCAGACCTTTAGTAATTGGAACTTTGGGAACTAATCCCCAAAGATATGTTTTGGCTTCCGAAACCTGCGGCTTGGATATTATTGGCGCTGAATATCTCCGAGATGTTGAACCGGGAGAATTGGTTTGGATTACTGAACAGGGGATTTCCTCATTCCATTGGAGTCAAAAACCTGCGCGGAAATTGTGTATTTTTGAAATGATTTATTTCTCCCGTCCTGATAGTGTCGTCGAAGGAGAAAGTTTGTATAGTTATCGTATGAGAATTGGTCGGGTTCTGGCGACTGAATCTTCTGTTGATGCTGATATGGTTATTGGAGTACCTGATTCCGGTATCCCAGCAGCGATCGGCTTTTCTCAACAGTCGGGAATTCCTTATGCGGAAGGATTGATTAAAAACCGTTATGTCGGTCGCACCTTTATTCAACCTACCCAAGTTATGCGAGAGTCCGGTATTAAAATGAAGTTGAATACCCTGAAAGATGTCCTGGAAGGAAAACGGGTAATTATGGTTGATGATTCCATTGTTAGGGGGACTACTAGCCGTAAAATTGTTAAGGCTTTACGAGATGCTGGTGCGACTGAAGTACACATGAGAATTTCATCGCCTCCCGTCACTCATCCCTGTTTCTATGGGATTGATACCGATAACCAGGACCAGTTAATTGCGGCGACTAAATCTGTCGCGGAAATTCAAGAACAAATAGGCGTCGATTCTTTGGCTTATCTCAGTTGGGAAGGTATGCTAAATGCTACTAAACAAGACCCCTCGACTTTCTGTTCCGCTTGTTTTACGGGGGATTATCCTATTGATGTACCGGAAACCGTTAAACGCTCTAAATTGATGTTAGAAACGCCTCCGGTTAAAGCCTAAAATTATCCCCGATATCATGGTGCGTTATGGAATATAACCCCAATTCCGCCAATTATTAACTCCTAGATGAAACTGCTTTCATTCGAACATTTTAACCTCAAGTTACCCGCTAATCTTAACCTCCGAAAAGTGCGCTATATCTCCCTGTCTCTATTCAGTGGGATATTGATGGGGTTGGCTACCGAACCTCTGGGGTGGTGGCTAGTGACTTGGGTGGCTTTTGTTCCTCTGTGGGTTATGGTGGTGGAAGCCAAAAGACGGGGACGAATACCCTGGGAAATAACCGCTGGTTGGGGTGTTGGCTATTATGGCTTTTCCCTGTTTTGGATGACCGGAATTCACCCCATGACCAGTCTGGGAGTTCCCTGGTTGGCTAGTTTGGCGATCGCTATATTTTCCTGGGTTTTTATTACCCTCTGGGGAACAGCGATCGTCATCGTTTGGGGATGGTTATTTGCGAAATTAATGCCATTAAATATCGGCGCTAAAACCTCGTTAATTAGAATCCTAATAGGGACGGCTTTATGGTGTGCTTTAGAAGCCGTTTGGAGTGGGGGTCCCCTGTGGTGGTCAACACTCGCTTTAACCCAAAGTTTCGGTAATTTGGTGATTCTCCATTTGGGTCAAATCTCTGGACCTAATACCGTTGTGGCTACTATATTAGTCGTCAATGGGACTGTAGCTGAACTCTGGTTAACACATAAACAGCAGAAATCGTCACTCTATTTAATTCCTGTCGGAATATTTGCGATCGCTCATTTAATCGGATTGAGTCTCTACAATATTCCCCTAAATTCTGACCCCGAAACTTCTCTGAGAGTCGGAGTTATTCAAGGGAATATCCCTAATGAAATTAAACTCAATCCCCAGGGTTTTCGACAGGCTTTAAATGGATACACGCGGGGATATTTAGAATTGGCGGCGCGGGGTGTCGATGCAGTCTTAACCCCCGAAACCGCTTTGCCTTTTGTCTGGAACAGACATGACAGCTATCACTACAATTATAGCTTATATCAGGCGATTTTGCCACAAGGTGTTATAGCTTGGGTGGGGGGATTTGGCGAGACCGAAGGGGGATTAACTAATAGTTTATTTACCATTAATGGTGAAGGGGAAATTATCGGTCAATATGACAAAACTCATTTAGTTCCCCTGGGTGAATATATCCCCTTTGATGCCATTCTGGGAAGGGTCATTAATCGTCTGTCACCCCTGGAAGCGCGGTTAGTCGCCGGGGAAAAACAACAAAAATTTGAGACTGGTTGGGGAAAAGCGATCGCTGGAATTTGCTACGATTCCGCCTTTGCTGACCATTTCCGCCGTCAAGTAGCAGCAGGAGGGGAATTTATCCTAACAGCCTCTAATGATGCTCATTATGCCACTATGATGCTATCACAACATCACGCCCAAGATGTGATGCGCGCCATAGAAGGCGATCGCTGGACAGTTAGGGCTACTAATACAGGTTATTCTGGCATTATCGACCCCCACGGTCGCACCTTATGGATTTCTGGTATCAATACCTACGAAATCCATGACCATATCATTTACCGCCGCCATAGCCAAACCCTTTATGTCCGTTGGGGAGACTGGTTAACTTTCCTTTTACTAGCCATAAGTGCGATCGTCATTTTCTGGAATCGTTTTCTGTCATTAGCGATACCACAAAATAGGCGCTAATATTAATATCATGGTTAGAGCTGATAAATCGCTGCCAATTTCTTCCTTTGTTAGCCTTAGTCACACAGGAAACAAGAATCGGCTAGATTGCCTTTCCGCCGCCAGCTATAGCTAGGCGGTTTCCCAGCTACCGGAGATATTCCATGACACAATCACAACGCCCCCCAGCCCCCCCGCGTCCACCTAGCCCACCTGCACCCCCTCGCCCACCTGCACCGGGCGCTCAGAAAAGTAGCCCTCCACCTGCACCCGCCCAAGCAGCAAGTCCCGTCGCCGTGGGAATTACCAGCAGAGGACCAGGACCTAGCCCCGGACAGCCAACCTTGCGAGAGATTGTCCAACGCGCCGATGAGTTAGGCGCATCTGATGTTCACTTAGGGGTTAATGAAACACCTCGCCTGAGATACCGAGGCGATATGACCCCCCAAGAAGATTGGCCAGTCACAGACCTTAATAGCTTTATGAGTTGGCTACGGGAGGTCTTAACCGATGAGGAAATCCATCAGTTTCAGGAAAACCTAGACTTTGACGGAGCCGCAGATTTAGGCTTTGTGCGGATTCGGATTAGTATTTTTGACTCTCTCAGTGGTCCGGCGATGGTGCTGCGGCTAATTGGTGCTACCATCCTCACCCTAGAACAGTTGAAATTACCCGAGGTTTTTAAAAAAATCTGTAACTATCACAAGGGGTTGATGTTGATTACCGGCCCGACGGGTTCAGGTAAGTCTACTACCATGGCCGCGATGATTGATTACATCAATAAAAACTACGCCTATCACATCATCACCATTGAAGACCCGGTGGAGTTTGTACACCAAAGCCGAAAATCCCTGATTAAACACCGGGAAGTTGGACGACATACCCTCAAGTTTTTTAATGCTCTCAAGGGGGCTTTGCGTCAAGACCCTGATATGATGCTGGTGGGGGAAATTCGGGACAAGGAAACCATGCAGATTGCCATTAAAGCTGCATCAACAGGTCACTTGGTAGCTGGAACCCTCCACACTAACAGCGCCATTAAGACCCTAACCCGGGTTTTGGATATGTTCTCGGCTGAGGAACAGTTATCAATTAAAACCGCACTGGGGGAAACTTTGGTCGCAATTATTGCTCAACTGTTGTGTAAGACGACAGATGGCAAGCGGGCCGCCTTCCATGACATCCTCATCAACACCGATGTAATCAAAGAGTATATCATGAAGGATCAGTATGAGGAAATTAACCAGATTATGCTCAAAGATACTTATGAAGGGATGACGACTATGAACAGATCCCTTTATGAATTGTATCAAGAGGGGCGCATCACTGAGGAAATTTGTCTGGATGTGTCGCCTTTCCCCAACGAGATGAGTCAGATGCTACGGGGTAGAGTCTAACAAAAGTGTAAAGTTTTGACCATTAGCCCGAACTCTGAAATACACTATAAATGGTCTAATCTTAAATAAGGTTGCTCTCCTGGGCAACCTGAGTCGTTTTTGGCAAACAGTTATAACTGTGAGCGCATATCATTGAGTTTTACCCCCTTGGCTGTTCCTAATTTATTTAAAGGGATTGCACTTTTTACGCCGGGTGGTGACCTAATTTATTCCATTGACTACAGTAAACAGCTTAGGTGGCATCTAAATCTGTGTACTGCTTTACAGGAAATTTTAGGTTTACCTGAACCCCCCCATTTTCTTGTTCCTTGTTATACGGCGAGTTTTGACCGGTGGATTGATCCAATTACTCAGAAAGTGAGAGTTTCAGTAGAAGCATACCCTCCGGTGTGGCGATATCAGCCGTTGCTGAATGCTATTTTTGAAACGGTAGACCTGGTTTGGCAACCTGTGCAGATTGGTGAGGAAGTTTGCAATCCCTTGGTTTTAGCAAGTTATTATCAACAGTTTCCAGAACTTTGGAAAAATCATGACCTCATTATGAGGTTTAAAACCATGGATAATCAAACCAAATTTTCACACCAAGATAGTGATTCTGGGTCTGACTCCCAGAATCCCACACCGTTGGCATCTGATTCTAATGGTACACCAACCGAAGGATATGTGTTGAGGCTGTTTGTTTCTGGTCACAGTTTAGCCACAGAAAATACCCTGGAAACTTTGCATCAACTACTTGAGCGATCGCTCAATCACCCTTATACTTTGAAGGTGATTGATGTACTCAAACACCCGGAACAAGCAGAAGCTAGTCATATTTCGGCTACTCCTACTTTGATGAAGGTCTGGCCGCAACCTAAGCGCCGGATTGTCGGAGAACTCAATGATGTGGATACTATTCTAGAACTTTTGGGTGTGCTGGAGGATTAATAATTTTGACGGGTAAGTTAAGATTATCCCAAAACCATTTCAATCTCCTAGAAACCTGTCCCCGGAAATTTCAGGAGACCTATTTAGATGGGTTGGTCTCTCCGAGAACCTGGGAACAAGAAGAACATCTGGGTTGGGGAAGTCGTTTTCACCTGTTGATGCAGCAGGGAGAATTGGGTTTGCCAATTCAAGGTTTTATGGCTGAGGATCAGGAGTTACAAACTTGTTTATTAGCCTTGGTTAAAGAGGCTCCCGAGGTTTTTCAGCCTCAGTATAACTATGTATCGGGAGAATTTCGGGAGGCTGAACATTATCGCACCTGGGGTTTTGGGGATTATGTTTTAGTGGCGATTTATGATTTATTAATTGCTCATGAAAATCAAGCTCAAATTATTGATTGGAAAACTAATCAACGCTTAATTAATCGGCAGAAATTGGCGAATAATTGGCAAACGCGGCTTTATCTTTATTTGTTAGTAGAAACCAGTGACTATAGCCCAGAACAGGTATCTATGACTTACTGGTTTGTGCGTTTAAGAGGGGATGAAGTACCCCAGAAAATGACTTTTGTTTATGACGCACAGCAGCATGAAAAAAACCACCGCGATTTAACTAAATTGTGCGATCGCCTCAGTCATTATCTGCATCAATACCAACGGGGGGAGGCATTCCCCCAGGTGGCATCTTGAGGACTTGACAAGGGAGGCGATCGCCTTTCTAGGCTTTCTAGGCTTTAATTTTCCAAAGCCACCGCGCCGCCAACAACTTCCAGGATCTGCTGGGTAATTGAGGCTTGGCGAGCCTTGTTGTAAGACAGGGTAAGGGTTTTCACCAAATCACTAGCGTTATCGCTGGCGTTGCTCATAGCAGTCATCCGAGCCGCCAATTCACTAGCGGTAGACTCCTGCCATGCTCGTAGCAATTGGTTAGTCAAAAACAGAGGCAACAAGGCATTAAGGATCTCAACCGGATCTTGCTCAAAAATCATATCCTGAGCGAGGGCTTCCGGCTCAACATTAACCTTTTCTCTAGTTACATCAAACTTACCACCTTTGCTAGTGAGGCGAAACACCTCATCATCCTGAGCCTCTAAGCCTTGCAGGTCTAGGGGTAGCAGAGTTTGGGTAACAGGTCGTGAACTAATCAGAGAGACAAATTTAGTGTAAATCAACTCAACGCGATCTACTGCTCCCGACTCAAACCAGGTGAGAATTTCATCAGCCGCACCGGATACCTTTTGTAGATCTGGGGTTTTCTCTGGGTTATCGCGACATTGAGAGATCGGAGCATCCCGACGGGTAAAATGTTGAATAGCTTTGCGACCCACGAGAAGATAGCTATATTCCAGGCCTTCCGCTTTCAATTCGGCCGCCCGTGCTTCTGCCCGTTTAATAATATTACTATTGTAGGCTCCACACAGACCCCGGTTTCCTGCCAGCACCACCAGTCCCACCTTTTTCACCTCCCGCTGTTGGAGCAGAGGACATTCTACATCCTCAAATTGAAGGCGACCTTGGAGACCATACAGAACCCCTGCTAGACGGTCAGCAAAGGGACGGGTAGCTAAAACTTGTTCTTGAGCGCGGCGCACCTTAGCGGAAGCAACTAGGCGCATGGCTTCGGTAATTTTTTTGGTATTTTTGACTGACTGAATGCGATCGCGAATCGCTTTTAAGTTTGACATAGTTTTATGATCAGTAATTGTTATCCACAGACTTAGTAGGACTCTGGGAGTTAATCCGGGTTCAAGCAAGAGTTATCTAGTCAATAACAGACTTATATTGAGGAAGGGGGTCAGTTCCCCCTCAGCCCTCAATTGTTGCCTTTCCCGGTTTTAACTAATTGGTGCGCCGCAGCATAAAGCGTTTCGTTTCCACCAATGGCTGATCCCGTGCGTGTGCTACGCGGAAACTAAGAAAGTCTGCTTAAACTCAGAAATTGCCTCTTTCAGCATAGCCTCAGCTTCTTCGGTGAGGACTTTTTGGCTTTGAACAATCTCACCATATTTGGGCTTGCTATTTTTCAGATAATCCCGCAGACCTGTAGTAAAGGCTACAACTTTATCTTCGGGAACATCATCAAGATAGCCATTAATACCAGAGTAAATCACAGCTACTTGTTCAAACAGTTGTAGGGGGGAATTTTGAGGCTGTTTGAGTAATTCTTGCAGACGTTTACCCCGTTCCAACTGGTTACGAGTGGCTTGGTCTAGGTCAGAAGCAAACTGAGAGAAGGCTGCCAATTCGGCAAACTGAGCTAATTCTAGTTTAACCTTTCCAGCCACTTTCTTCATTGCCTTAGTTTGGGCAGCAGAACCCACACGGGAAACGGAGATACCAGCATTCACCGCCGGACGCAGACCGGAGTTAAACAGGTCAGCGGACAGGAAGATCTGACCATCAGTAATAGAAATTACGTTAGTGGGGATGTAAGCGGAAACGTCACCAGCTTGGGTTTCGATGATTGGTAGGGCTGTCATGCTACCGCCGCCGAGTTCATCATTTAATTTAGCGGCGCGTTCTAACAAACGAGAGTGCAGGTAGAATACATCTCCGGGGTAGGCTTCACGACCGGGGGGACGACGCAGCAACAGGGACATTTGACGGTAGGCTTGGGCCTGTTTGGAAAGGTCATCGTAAATAACCAGGGTGGCTTTACCTTGATACATGAAGTATTCCGCCATGGCTGCTCCGGTGTAGGGAGCTAGGTATTGCAGGGTAGCGGGGTCACTAGCGTTAGCTGCGACAACAATGGTATAGGGGAGAGCGCCTTTTTCTTCTAGGGTGCTGACCACTTGAGCGACGGTTGAGGCTTTTTGACCGATCGCCACATAAACACAGATTACATCTTCTTCTTTCTGGTTAATGATGGTATCAATAGCGATCGCTGTTTTACCAGTTTGACGGTCACCGATGATCAATTCCCGTTGACCCCGACCAATAGGAATCATGGAGTCAATAGCGGTAATCCCTGTTTGCATAGGTTCACAAACAGAGCGGCGCTCAATAATACCCGGTGCGGGGGATTCTAGCAGACGGGTATCGGAGGCTTGAATATCTCCCTTACCATCGATAGGACGACCCAGGGAATCAATCACCCGTCCCAGCATAGCTTCTCCCACGGGGACTTGGGCAATTCTTCCGGTAGCGGTCACAGCGGAACCTTCTTGAATTTCCAGGCCTTCGCCCATGAGTACCGCACCCACGTTATCCTCTTCCAGGTTAAGGGCGATACCAACTGTTCCATCGGTAAATTCTAGCAGTTCTCCGGCCATGGCTTTATCTAGGCCATAAATCCGGGCAATACCGTCACCAACTTGCAGTACTGTACCCACGTTAGAAACTTTAACGTCTTGGCCGTACTGTTCGATTTGGTCTCTGATAATATTGGCAATTTCGTCAGGTCTGATGGATACCATAGTTAGTGTTTGTGATCCGTTGCTAAAGGTTAAACTAAGATAAATGGCTAAGTTGTCGGCGAATTATTAACCGACAGTTAGGCTCATACCAATGCGGCGCAGTTGTCCTCGGATGCTGGCATCAAACAATTGGGAACCCGCTTTAATGATGACACCACCGAGGATCTCGCGATCGATTTTCAGATCCAGCTCTACATTTTGCGCCCCAGTTCTAGCCTTGATCTGCTCAACAACCATGTGTTTTTGGCCGTCGTTTAGCTCTACCGCCGAGGTAACTTCTGCCAAAACTGTTTGATTAAGTTTCCGCAACAAAGCCAAGTATTCTTGGGCTATTTCTGCTAGAAATAGGATGCGACCGCGATCTACTAGGAGCATTAAGAAGTTCCGCAAGTAGGGGTGTACTTCCTCTCCTAACATTCGTGTAATCACGGCTTTTTTATCTTCTCCTTTCACCACCGGACTGCCTAAAAAATCCTGTAGTTCGGGGGAATTTTTGAGCAAATCAATAAGCGATCGCATTTGATTGCCAAAATCTTCCGTGACATTATTTGACTTAGCCACAGACATCAAAGCCGTGGCGTAGGGTTCTACTAATTGACCAACAATTGAACTCATGAACCTCCTCCAAGTAAAGCCAAGGAGCGATCTACCAGTTGTTGCTGGGAATTTTCATCTAGGCGTTCTCTAATTTGCCCTTCGGCGCGTTCCAACGCTTGAGACACAGCCAAAGCCCGCAACTGAGCGATCGCCCTACTTCTTTCCGCTTCCAAATCCTGATTAGCCGTCAACTTCATCTGTTCAACATCTGCCTTAGCACGAGCTGCAATTTGCTCTCTAATCACTTCGGCACGTTCCACAGCAGAGGCTTTAATTCTTTCAGCTTCCGCCTTAGCTTGAGCCAAATTTTCTTGTTGTTCAGCCAGAGCTTTTTCAGCTTCTTTCAAACGTTGATCGGCTTCTTGAATTGCTTGCTCAATTTGAGCGCGTCTTTCACTCAAAATTTTATTGAGAAAGCCCCGCCCATAGTAAACTAGCAAACCAATAATAATGCCTAAGTTTATCAGGTTAGTTTCAAACAGATTAAAATTCAGTCCAAAACCACCCTCATGACTTGCTTCTGTCGCCAGTAATACAAGATTCACCATCTTCCTCTTCTCATAATTTCATGTGATTGCCCTTTCCTCAACCGCCGAATGGCTTAATTAGGGATGGTATGTAGGCTTAACTTTTCCCCCATTTCTAGGGGATTGAAAATAATTTTTGAGAGGACAGCTACCCAATCATTCCAGCTCCTAAAAGTTTATCAAGAATCAGGCGACTAATAGAGTCTACCTGTTGTTCCAAACCTTTTCGAGCCTCGATTTTATTTTGTTCAATTTCTTGATAAGCTGCTTCTCTAATTTTCTGAGCTTCTTGTTGAGCCGCTGCCATTTCCCTAGCCGCAATTTTTTGAGCTTCAGCCTGAGCATTAATAATTAGTTGTTGAGACTCTTTACGAGTTTCTGCCAACTCCAGCTCATACTGTTTAGCCAAACTTTCTGCCTTGCTCAAACGTTCTTTAGCACTCAGCTTATTTTGGCGAATGTAGTCAGCCCTAGAATCAATTGCATTTCCCAAGGGCTTGTAAAAAATTTGGTTTAAGATAGCTGCCAGAATTAGAAATTGTACAGCCATCAATGGCAGTGTAGCATCAAAATCAAACAGACTACTCTCCGTAGCTGCCTCTTCTACGGCCAGCAGAATTGTCGAGTGTATCATTTTTTTGAAGGGTGTTAACCAATGGGCTTGCGAACTTTCTTTTTTTTTTCAGACCACCATAAATGGGTAGATTTCAGATTTGAGACTAGATAAATCCGCCCAAATCCGAAATCTAAGAAATCTGAAAATATCTATACGAAGGGGTTGGCAAACAGCAACACCAGAGCCACTACCAGACCGTAAATAGTCAGTGCTTCCATGAAAGCCAAGCTCAACAGCAGAGTTCCACGAATTTTACCTTCAGCTTCAGGCTGACGCGCAATCCCTTCCACCGCTTGACCAGCAGCTTGACCTTGACCCAGACCAGGTCCAATAGAGCCTATACCTACTGCGAGAGCAGCAGCGATTACGGAGGCGGCAGTAGTTAAATTAGATTCCATAGTTGGTTTTGACCTCAATAAAAAAAGTTGACAAGTGAAATTAAGGGTTGGATTTTTAGCCCCCAAACAATCTTATCAGTTTGTTGGCATTTTAACTGAACAAATTGCTCAAACCGAATCAAACTACTCGTGATGTTCTTCGCCGTGTCCTTCCATGGCTTCCGCGATGTAGTTAGCGGCTAGAGTCGCAAAAATCAGGGCTTGAATTGAACCGAGAAATAGACCCAAAACCATCATCGGGATTGGCACAAATAGCGGCACCAACAGCACCAGAACACCGACTACCAACTCATCGGCCACGACGTTCCCAAATAAACGGAAACTGAGGGACAGAGGTTTAGTAAAGTCTTCCAGAATGTTGATCGGTAATAAGATGGGTGTCGGCTGAATATATTTCAGCAGATATCCCAAACCTCTACGGCTAAACCCTGCATAAAAGTAAGCCAGGGATGTTAGCAGTGCTAAGGCTACCGTGGTATTAATGTCATTAGTTGGGGCTGCCAATTCACTGTTAGGGATTTCAAATACCCTCCAGGGAACTAATGCACCAGACCAGTTAGACACAAGGATGAACAAGAATAATGTACCAACAAAAGGTACCCACGGACGATATTCTTTTTCCCCTATCTGATTTTTCACCAGATCGCGAATAAATTCTAGGGCATACTCCATAAAGTTCTGTATACCGCTGGGGATTGTCTGAATATTTCGCGTTGCCGAAATTGATAGTAGCAGGAGTACGCCAATCACGAACCAGGAGGTCATAAATACCTGTCCATGGATTCGCAGATTACCGATATTCCAGTAAAAGTGTTTGCCAACTTCCAATTCCGCAAAGGGAAGTGAACCAAAGGCGTTTACAACATCAAACATTTGCATTTAGGAGAGTTCCCCTATAGGTCAAGGAGTGGAGAATAATTACAACAGTATTTTTACGTCATGGGTTGGGCCTAACCAATAGGCGTAACGTATAGACTAGCAGGGCGGCTTTATAGGTGAGAAACCCCAGAAAAATCGGTAAGATTTTGAGTTGATTCAATTGAGTAGCCACAATTATCAGGGCTGCGAACACAGCTAAACGATTTTTGCTTGGGGATAATTTTTGTGTCCCAATTCGTTCCACGTCTTTCCCCAGCATTCTCAAGTAGACGACACTCAACAGGGCTCCCAAGAGGTAATTTAGGGCAATGGTCCAGGGATAGAACCAATAAACCACCAGGAAGATTACCACTGCCAGCACAATAGTAGTGAGCAACAACTCCCGTTGAAGCTGATAATACTCTCCCATAGAGGAGTCTGGCTCCTGAACGGGAGACCCCATCTCTACAGTATCCCCGGCATCAGACATAAGTTACAGCGATATGATCGGCACGTTTACCCACGGCGTGAACTCCACGAAGCTCTCTAGTGAAGCTTTGTAAGCCAACACAAATAATATCACGGAACGGAAACAATACTTAAAATAAAATTAATTGTTCCCTGAGTACAGAAATTTATAGAGATTGGCTAATTTTTTGTTGAAGTAGGGAAACTACTTGTTCTATGGGGACTTCGGAGGATTCATGGTCTGCTCGTTGCACTAACTCAACTTTACCGGATTTGATGGCTCTCCCTGTGACTATGCGATAGGGAATCCCCACTAGGTCAGCATCTTTGAATTTTACCCCGGCTCTTTCGTTGCGGTCATCTAGTAGGGTTTCGACTCCGGCTTGGTTAAGTTGGCTGTAGAGTTGTTGAGCGATCGCCATTTGTTGATTATCGCTGACATTAGGAACTGTAATGATGACGTGATAGGGAGCGATCGCCACTGGCCAGATTATACCGTCTTTGTCATATGACTGTTCTACCGCCGCCTGAGCCAAACGAGACACTCCCACCCCATAGCATCCCATAACCAGGGGTAAATCCTCACCTGTTTCGCTGGTATAGGTAGCTCCCATAGCTTGAGAGTATTTTGTACCGAGTTGGAAGATATGACCTATTTCTATTCCCCTGGCGCTTTCCAAGGTTTGGCTTGGGTCATGGATACTGCGATCGCCTTTTTTAGCCTTCCGCAAATCAGCGACCAAATCGGGGAGTTTAAATTCCTGTCCCCAATTAGCACCAACGACGTGATAACCGGACTGATTAGAACCTGTGACCAAGTTCTGCAACTCAACTGCTGTGTGATCAACCAATCGCAGGAATTTCGGGGCTATTTGCTTATTATCGCTGATAATGTAGTCATCTTCGAGTGAGGGGGCGATATATCCCAAGGGCAAAGGTTTACTCGCCCATTTTGCTTGTGTCTCTGGGTCGGGAACTGTGAGGGATAATAAGGCTTTCCCCCCATAGCGACTAGCAGCATTAGTGAGTTGATTGTGCAACTTCACCTCATTGACATCTTGATCACCGCGAATACTAACCAGGACTAAAACGGTGATTCCGTTATCATAGACTGCCTGATATAGCACATTTTTGACAACTTGGGTGGGGGAACATTTGAGAAACTCACAGAGGGTGGCGATCGTAGGGGTATTAGGGGTTTCGAGTTTTTGGTAGGTAGTAAAACCGGAGGCTACCGCATCAGGGGGTAAAGATACAGCCTTTTCGACATTAGCCGCATATTTTCCGTCAGGGGTGTATAGTACCTCATCTTCCCCAGCATCAGCTAAAACCATAAACTCCTGGGAACCAGACCCACCAATAGCGCCAGAATCAGCTTCTACTGCACAGAAATCTAACCCACAGCGTCGCAAGATATTACGATAGGCGCGATCCATATCTTGATAGGTTTGTTTCAGGCTATCTTCGCTGGTGTGGAATGAGTAGCCATCTTTCATAATAAATTCACGGCCACGCATTAAGCCAAATCGCGGGCGGATCTCGTCTCTAAATTTAGTTTGGATCTGATATAAATGTAGGGGCAGTTGTTGGTACGAGCGGATCATGTCCCTGGCTACGGCGGTAATTACCTCTTCGTGGGTGGGTCCGAGAGCCAGAGAGCGATCGCGTCTATCTTTCAGGGAAAACATGATACCTTCTGCTTTCGTGTAGGTATCCCAGCGCCCTGACTCTTTCCATAGTTCGGAGGGTTGAACCTGGGGAAGTAGACATTCCTGCGCCCCGGTAGCGTTCATTTCTTCTCTCACAATTTGGGAGACTTTCTGTAGCACCCGCCACATTAGGGGTAAATAGGCGTAAACTCCGCTACCGATACGACGGATATAGCCAGCGCGGAGGAGGAGTTTATGGCTAGGGATTTCTGCCTCTGTCGGGTCTTCCCGCAGGGTGACAAAGAGCATTTGGGAAAGTCGCATCGGTTTGGTTTCCAGAGATATTACGCAACTTTCCATTATAGCAGATATATTTATCCCCTGTCAAGCATATTATGAGTAATTCCCCAGGGAGATTAGGTGGGGGTAGTGATTTTACCAGGTTACCAGATTTTCCCATCTTTCGATAGTTTTAGGTCCAATACCAGAAACACGGGTAACATCATCTAAACTGGTAAAAGGCTGCTGACTGCGTGCTTCTATAATTCGCTGCGCCAAACCGGGACCGATACCGGGAAGGCTTTCTAATTCCGGCTGAGATGCGGTATTGATGTTAATAATTTCTCCTGATGGATGAAAGGGTGTTTCAATGACACCGCCACAATTTTGTTTTTCCCGTTCAATTCTACTTAAAAGCCAACCAGGAACGCCCAAACTTGAATTTTGATATAAGCGCTCAAATTCCCGTTGAAAATGAGCGTTAACGGTGGGATTATTAACGACTAATAAGGTCTCATCATTGGAGTGATTAGCGGCTCGACTCCAGTTATGGGAACCGGTAATCACGATTTGATCATCAATGACGGCAAATTTATGATGAAGGCGATCGCCTTCAGCCAAATTCGGAACTCCGACGGTAGAAATAGGTTGTGACCAAGGGTTATTTCCGGGTTGATATCGACAATTATTAGGCAAAGCAATCCCCATCATATCCAGGGCTTCGCTATAGTAGCGGTAAGCAAACCCAACCTCAATTAATCCCCGGATTTCCACTCCCCTTTGATGAACTGTTTTTAAGGTATCGGACAATTCCTGAGCCGAGAACACAAATAAAGCAAAATTTATGTCATTTCTAGCTCGTTGTAAGGTTTGAGCAATCAAGCCATTAACGCTATTTTCCCAAGGTCTAGTAGCCGAAATAGGGGCAAACTGAACGGTAACAGTTCCTTGACCGACGGAGACTTGTTTAACTCCCCGATGTGGTTTATTAATCCCAAACAGACTATCATTTTCTCCTCCGGGTCCATCTCCCCACATAATTTCAAATTCCCGGGTAAAAATAGCGGCTAACTCCCGGCTATTGATAGACAGCAAATTATTAGGATTACCCCGGCTTTCGGCGGAGTAAAAATCTCCGTGAATATCACTGGTAGTAAAATTCGCAGAGGTGACAATAACTGTATTTTGGTCAACTATGACAAACTTATGGTGCATCAAACCGCTACCCTTCGACCCATCCTCGGTATCATCGATTAAGGGAACATTAGCATTAGCCAGCATAACCAGAGCATCTCTTTGGTTAATTTCTTCAGGTTCGAGGCGACCATTTTGGTTTAAATCCGCCAAGTGCATAAATTCTTGATAACGACCTTTTTCTCTATCGGAAAAGGCGGCAATTTCGGCGGGGGTAAAATCACTAAAGGGGCGACTATATTCATTTTCAATAATGACGCGCACCCGGACTCCTTTTTGATGTTGATTAACTAAGGCTTGAGCGATTTTGGGTAAACGTAATTCCTGAATGGCGACATCTACACTTTGGGAAGCACTGTTAATAGCATCGACTATAATTTGTTCAAGGTTATCACCGAGTCTAGTTTTGGGGCGATAGGGTTCGGTATAGACGGAAGCCTGGGAATGATTAAAATAAACCCGAATCTGTGGATCTTGAGGTAAGGGGTCAACTAAGGGTTGAACAGAAGCATTATGATTAGACCTGATGCTATGGGAATTGCAAGCACAGGAGTTGAGTATAAATACCAGACTAGCGCCCAGCCCAAATAAGCGGGTGACAGGAAGCAAACGCACCATTGATAGTTAATTGTATAGGTAATTGAGAGTTACCGAATTTTTTAGCACTTTTGTTGTGGTTGTTGGGGGAAAATTAAATTAGCTTAACAACTTGAGACTCGGAAAGTCGCTCTGGTACAATAGTCCAGGGGCTAGGGTTAGTTGCAACCCTCATACTATGCTATGCCAAAGAGAAAAAAGACCTTTCCTTGTGGCCATAAAGGTTATGGCCGTGTTTGTCATCGCTGTGAACAAGTCCAAATAGCGGAGGAACAAGAATATCGGGAGTTAGAAGACAGAAAGAACAAGAAACTGGAGTGGGAGGCTTCATTTGCTCAGGATCTTATTGATTTAAGGGGATTACCGGACTATGTTGTAATTAAGGCGAGGGTTATTATTGATGGACTGACCAGCAATAAAAATTATCGGGAGTTTGGTGGGAAGCGGTTGCGCCATAATCGTTTTGTGATCAGTATTCCTGTAACTCGTAACTATCGGATGTTATGCCAGGATAGTGGCAGTTTTCTGATTCCTCAAAAGGTCCTATCCCATGAGGACTATAACGTTTGTAAGCCGGGTAAATTATGACTGTGGCTTTAATGAAGGTTTTTGGTGTGCCTGAGTTCCCTAGTTTGATGATCACTTTGGGTGAGACTAATGCAAATTTACTTAGATTATAGTGCAACTACTCCGACTTGTGCAGAGGCGATCGCTGCTATGCAAGGGGTATTGACGGAAAGTTGGGGTAATCCTTCTAGCTTGCATGAATGGGGTCAGAGGTCGGCTACGGTTGTGGAAGTGGCTAGAACCCAGGTGGCACATTTAATTAATGCGCCGCCTGATGGGATAATTTTCACTTCTGGGGGAACAGAAGCGGATAATTTGGCGATATTTGGGGTGGTCGGTCAATATGATCAGCCTCAACATCTGATTATTTCTAGTGTGGAACATTCGGCGATCGCTGAACCGGTAGGACTATTGGAAAAACGGGGCTGGTCGGTGACTCGTTTACCTGTCGATCGCCAAGGTCGCATTCATCCCCTGGATTTAAAAACCGCTTTACAACCCAATACGGTTTTGGTATCGGTGATTTATGGTCAGAGTGAGGTGGGAACTTTACAGCCGATTGAAACTTTGGGGAAAATAGCCCGATCCCATGGGGTTTTGTTCCATACTGATGCAGTCCAGGTGGCGGGAAGATTGCCCATTGATGTGGAAAATTTGCCTGTGGATATGCTATCGCTATCTAGCCATAAAATTTATGGTCCCCAAGGTGTGGGGGCTTTGTATGTGCGTCCGGGGGTGGAGTTGATACCACTTATGGGCGGCGGCGGTCAGGAGTTTAAATTGCGATCGGGAACTCAGGCGGTCCCGGCTATTGCTGGGTTTGGGGTGGCTGCGGAATTGGCGGCGCAGGAACTTTTATGGGAAACTCCCCGATTGATTAAATTACGCGATCGCTTGTTTGATTTGCTGGCGGATATTCCCTATTTAGTCCCTACTGGCGATCGCTTACACCGACTACCCCACCATGTTAGTTTCTGTGTGGTTCCCCCGGCTGAGGTGACTGGAATTACTGGGAAAACTCTAGTCCGACATCTCAATTTGGCGGGAATTGGTATTAGCGCCGGTTCTGCTTGTCATAGTGGTAAACTTAGCCCTAGTCCGGTTTTGCTGGCTATGGGATATAGCGATCGTGAGGGCTTGGGGAGTATTCGTCTAACTTTGGGACGACAAACTACCGAGGCTGATATCGAGTGGACGGCGATCGCCCTTAAACAAATTTTAGATCGTCTGATTTCTAAACCTCTAGCGATCGCTTTTTAACTCACTCACTCACAGCGCTATCTGAATCAACCCGCCCCACCTATCATTAATTATTAATTATTAATTATTAATTATTAATTATTAATTATCGGGGTGGGTTCTGTCAATTCAATTCCCCAGGACTATCTGAATCAACCCGCCCCACCCATTCATTAATTATTAATTATTAATTATTAATTATTAATTATTAATTGTCGATTAAGGAAAATAGACGATCGCCTGTGCGTTTATTTTCCGCCGGAGTTCCTATGGTAATTCTTAAACCACCTCCTGTATGGCGAATTAAAGAACCCTGAGATTTCATAGCCTGTACTATTTGATTTAATCGCTGATCAGAATTATTAGACTTGAGACGACCATAGATAAAATTAGCATCACTCGGCCAAAATTTGAACAGAGGATGATTAGCCAACCGCGTCCAGAGGCGATCGCGTTCCCTAATAATTTCCGGGATGACCTGTTGTAATTCTTCCCGGTGAGTTAAGGCTAACAAAGCCGCTTCTTGGGAGAAACTAGGGAGGTTATAGGGAAGGCGCACCTTTTCTAAGATAGTAGTCAATTCCGGGGAAGTTATAGCATAGCCAACCCGCAAAGAAGCCAACCGAAAAGCCTTAGAAAAAGTCCTTAAAATCACCCAATTAGGATGTTGGGTAATTTCTCCGGCTACTGTGGTTTGACTAAACTCAAAATAAGCCTCATCAATGACTACTAAGATATGTTGGGGAAGACTCCGCAGCCAGTCTAATTCTGCCTCGGTTAAAGCATTAGCGGTGGGGGAGTTGGGATGCACCACAAACACTACTTTAATGGGGGGGTTTTGCTGGTCGAGAATAGCCTGTTTGGCGGCGATTAAATCTATTTCAAAATTCGCCTCCGACCGATTAACTGTGACTACCGGAACCCCTAAAGTTTGGGCGAGAATAGCATACATGGAGAATGTAGGGTTGGCTACTAAAATCGACCCAGAACCATTTAAGCAGGTGGCAATTAACAGAGAACGGATCAACTCATCAGAACCGTTCCCTACAGACACATAATCAGCGGTTATCGGGGTGGAAACCTCGGAAATGGCAGAATTAACATAATTAGCGATCGCCTTTTTAACAGGCTCGTGGCTGCCGTCTGGATAACGATTGGTTTCAATATCCCGTTGATAGATACTCGCCAATTTCTGTTTCAACTCCCCTGGTAGGTCATAGGGGGACTCGTTAGTATCCAGGCGGTCCATAATTAGATCAGACTTAACCGCACTACCAGAGTCTCCACCTGGGTGGGGGGTGTAGGCTTCAAATTGATTCAGATCTTCGCGAATAAATGGCAACATATATTATAGACTGATTTGAGAAACTATTACTCAACCCAAGCAACTAGAGGTTTAAATCAATGGCTGGAAAACAGATTTTGATGCTGGTGGGTGACTTTGTAGAGGACTATGAAGTTATGGTTCCTTTCCAAGCCTTACAAATGTTAGGACATACTGTTCATGCTGTTTGTCCGGGGAAAAAATCCGGGGAAAAAGTCCGAACTGCTGTCCATGATTTTGAAGGCGATCAAACTTACACGGAAAAGCCCGGTCATAATTTTACCCTGAATGCGACATTTGAGGATATACAACCAGAAAATTATCACGCTTTGGTAATTCCTGGGGGCAGAGCGCCGGAATATATTCGCCTCAACCCCAATGTCATTCAAGCGGTCAAGCATTTCGCGGAAACGAATAAACCTATTGCGGCTATTTGCCATGGCGCTCAACTTTTGGCGGCGGCAAATGTTCTCCAGGGTAAACGCTGTTCAGCTTATCCGGCTTGTTCGCCTGATGTTGTTCTGGCTGGCGGACAATATGCTGATATTGCGGTTGATGATGCGATCGCTGATGGTAATTTAGTTACAGCACCAGCATGGCCGGCTCACCCCCGTTGGTTGGCTGAGTTTGTGAAACTACTGGGAACCCAAATTATCCATTCTTAGATATCTTTCCCCCTGGCAATAGGCATTCGCCAACCTGTCCCAAAAGCGCGATCGCTAATTTTCAACCCAGGGGGTGCTTGGCGGCGTTTAAATTCTGCGCCCATAACCAATTTTACCATACGTTCCACCGTTTGGCAATCATGTCCGGCTGCAATAATTGTGGCAACAGATTCATGTTTTTCGATGAGCCGATAGAGAATATCATCTAAGATATGATAGGGGGGGAGAGAATCACTATCAAATTGACCGGGTTTTAATTCGGCACTGGCGGGTTTAATCAGGACATTATTAGGGATAATTTCTCGACCTCTGCTTTCATTTAACCATTTGCAAATTGAGTAAACACGGGTTTTCGGCACATCCGCAATTACCGCTAAACCACCATTCATGTCACCATAAAGGGTACAGTATCCGACGGCGATTTCTGACTTGTTACCTGTGGAGAGTAACAGATGACCGAATTTGTTAGAAATTGCCATTAATAAAGTCCCCCTAATTCGGGATTGCATATTTTCTTCAGCAATACCAAATTGAGTCCCGGCGAACAAGTCATATAGGGTGGTATCAAAGGCATTCATAACCGACTCAATTGGCAGTGTTTTGGTGGAAATTCCCAGGTTGTTAGCTAAATCAAAAGCATCCTCAAGGGAATGTTCGGAACTGTAGGGAGATGGCATCAAAACCCCTAAAACTTGCTGACTGCCTAGGGCTTCGGTAGCAATAGCAGCGACCAAGGAAGAATCAATCCCTCCACTTAACCCAATTACCACCTTAGAAAAGCCACATTTTCGGGTATAGTCTCTCACGCCCAAAACCAAAGCCCGCCATATTTCCTCATCTTCATCGAGCAATTGTGTATCGTCACTATTGACGGATTCACCGACAAAGGTAGAACTGTTTGAATCCCATTCAATTATTTGAAAATCGGTCTGAAAAGGGGCTAAACTTTTAACTACTTCACCCCCACCATTAATCACTAGGCTAGAGCCATCAAAAATGAGGTCATCATTAGCGCCGACTTGATTGGTATAAATAATGGGGATTGCGTAGCGGCGGGCGCTGTGAGTTAGCATGGCTTTTCGTAATTGTTGTTTCCCGGCGCGATAGGGGGAACCGGACAAATTTACTACCCAATCAACATGGCGATCGCTTAAATCTTTCATGGGGTCACAGGGATAGTTACGGTGTCCCCAAAAGTCCTCATCATTCCACAGGTCTTCGCAAATAGTCACCCCAATTTTTACTATCTCCTCGGAGCGAGGTTTTTTGAAGATTAAAACATCACTAGCTGGGGCGGGTTCAAAATAGCGATGTTCATCAAATACATCATAGGTGGGGAGTAGACGTTTATGGAACACCTGTTTAATCTCACCACCCATTAATAATGCTGCTGTATTAAATAGGGGTTTTCCTCCCAATTCGCTGGCGCGAGGATTGGGGAAAACTGTACCTACTAAAACGGCTAATTCTACGGGTAGTTGTTGGGCGAGTTTTTCGAGTTGTTGTTGGGCGGCATTAATAAAACTGGGGCGGATTAATAAGTCTCGCGGGGGATAGCCAATTAGGGCTAATTCCGGGGTGATGAGTAAACTAGCATCCTCGTTAATAGCGGACTGGGCGGCTTCCAAAATTAGTTGAGCATTACCTGTTAAATCACCGACTGTGGGGTTAATTTGAGCGATCGCAATTTTCATAATTTCACGGCTACCATTTAGGATTGTTGATAAATATTACCATACAGATAGAACTTGCCCATTTATCTAATTTGGACATCTGGTGGTTAGGGAATCTTAAATAACTCAACTCATGGTTATGTTTCCTGAGCGAAAATATGCGTTTTCAATGTTAGTATCCAGGGGAGGGTTCACTAAGGAGGGCAAAATCGGGTTTTGGTCAATATTTCTGCTGAGTTTAAGTCAATTTCTCAGTGTTGACTATTGCCAATCGCCATGGTATCATAAATATGGGAAATTTGGGGTAAACTATCACGGAGGGACGACAATCGCGATCGCTCATGAACGGACAAAAACCTACTTAGAATCATGACAGTAGCAATGGCTGTAGCGCGAGATATCCTCAAATTAACCATTGGTGGGGGGTGCGTCCTGGGTAGCTTGGCGTTCCCCTCCCTAGTCGCGACAGAAGGGATGGTCTGGGGAAACATCTTAGCCACGGCGTTAGGGAATGTGGCGGCGGGGAATACGGCTAATGCGATCGATGCTTTAATCGATGCACGAGAGGGGGGAGTTTCCCTAGAAAATCAGGATTTAACCAAAGCAGTCGGAAAAGCCATAGCTGCCGTTATCACCCTCGCAGCCAAACAACAGGGCGGCAAAACCCGCCAATATCTGGAAAAAATTGCTGCCCAAGCCAAGGATAACTGGGTTGCGATCGCCCAACAGGAACTCACCAAACAACGTTACCCCGACCTGCGAGAAGCCCAACTCGACCAATTCCTTACCCCCCAAGAATACCAACTCACCCAACAAGGCAACCTCACCGCTACCGAATGGGGTGATATTTTTATCCGCCTCAACATGGCAGCTTGTAAAGGGGGTGGCTTTCCCATTCCCGCCGAGGTACGTCAACAAGTCGCCGAATTACTCCACACCACTTTCCCCAAAGCCTTGCGGGAAACCCTGAAAGAAGACTTTGCCAAGGATGGGAAAGCCTTTGCGGGGTTAACCTTGCAGTTACTCACGGGAATGCAGGCACAACTGAGGCAACTGCAAGCGAATCAAGGGGGGGTGAATGTTGAGGAGTTCAGCCAAATCCTGCAACAGTTTCAGGAATTGGAAACCCAGTTACGGGGAAGTGTTAGCCAGCAGCAGGCGTTTTTTCGGGAGATTTCCCGTGGTATTGAGTCCGGTTTTGCGGAAGTCTGTCAACGGTTGGGGGTAATGGAAACCACCATCAGCGACTTGTTACAAACCCTAGAGGAACGCCTAGAGGAGTTGCGCCAAGAAGTGACGGAATTTCGTCAAGAGGTGCGGCAGGGGTTGGAGGCGCTGCACAATCAACCGGGGGGGCGATCGTTATCTAAACAGGAGTATCGCGATCGTCAAAATATCTTGACTCAGATGCGAACCGAGGTAGAAAGCCGTTTAACCCAGTCTATCCACCGGGCGGCGATCGTGAATTTGGGCAAAGAACAGCAACCCCAGCAGGTGCAACGTCCTTGGGATATGTCGGTGAAAGTGGGGGAACAGCGCAGCGTTAAGTTACCCCCCCAGACGACGATTCTGGATGTGTTTGATAATCCCACCATTTCCGGCAAGTTCCTGATTTTGGGCAAACCGGGGGGCGGCAAAACCACGACGTTATTAGAGTTAGCGGAAGCCTTGCTTGATCGGGCAGAAGGGGATAGCAATGCCCCCATTCCGGTGATTTTGGAGCTTTCGACTTGGCAGGAGGTGACAAAACCGGAAAAATATGACCCTTCGATTAAGGAGTGGGTTCTGTCTCAGCTTATCAGTAAGGGGGTGAGTCAGGACATCGGCGAACAGTGGCTTCGGGAGAAGGAGTTAGTGCTGTTGTTGGATGGGTTAGATGAATTGCAAGCGGAACGTCAGGGGAAGTGTGTCCGAGCAATTAATCAGTTTTTAGGCAGTGAGTTTTCGCCGTTGCATTTGGTGGTGTGCAGTCGCAAGGAGGAATATGAAGTCTATGAGGAGATATTGCAGTTAAATGGGGCGATTTGTTTGGAGGATTTGACGAATGAGCAAATTCGGAATTATTTTGCTTCGGTCAATCTAGGGGAATTTTGGGAGAGGATTAAGGGTTTTGAGAAGATTATCGATTTTATTCGTCAGCCGTTGTTTTTGGCGGTTACGAGTATTGCTTATCAGCAAATTGATGTTGAGGAGTGGCGGGATTGTAATACGGAAGAGAGAGCGATCGATTATTTGCTGGGTGTTTATCGAGTGACCATGATTAATAAAACACAGCTAAGTCATTTTTACAAACCACAAAAACATCCTAAATCCACTGTATTCCAAAACAGATTAGTCAGGATATCTTGTTATTTGAATTGTCAATATTTTGACACAAAACAAATAAGTATTCACTCTTTACAACCATCATTTTTAAAACCCAAACATCATAACATTTATACTATTTTAAACTTTGCGATTTTGATGGGAACTGGGTTAATGGTTTTGGGCATATCTATGCAACCAAGTTTCAATTCATCAAATCATATAATAATCAGTGACTATTTAACGGTGATATTTGCATTTTTAGGTTTTTTATACGCTTTTTATGTCACCACGGGGTTTTTAGGAAATTCATTCAACTCTGTATCTGAATTATCAGAACATTTGTCTAAGAGCAGCAATACTAACAAATTACTTCATAGATGTTTACCTGTTTTTTTGATATTAATTTTGGCAGCATTATTTTTGACGTTTTCGTTATATGTGTCGTTTTTATACTTTAGTCAAAGGGTAGATACTATTTATGATAGTTGGCTATATCCAAATAACCCTTTCATAAGATTATTTGTATTGAGTTTTGGGATTTCTATAGTTTTGACTGGGTTGAAAGGTTCATCAATTGAAATCAATCAAAAACTCAATCTAAATAAGGATAATTTTATTCCTATTTTAGCTATTTCTTCATTTGGAACTTGTATTTTTTTGATATCTTTTTGGCATAGTCTAGCTATTTGGATAAGCAATCAACTTATGAATTCCCCTGAAATCCCCCATGATTCTCAATATGGAATACATCTCTTAGGGTTTATGTTATCAATATTTTACTGCTTAACCATTGTCTTTTTCTGTAAGATTAGCTATAGCCAAACAACAAAATCAAAAAGTAAATTAATACTAGATATGATTTTTACTTCAGGATTTTTATTCATTATTGGAGGAATTGCAGGATTCATTCCAAGTCTAAGTTTTGGGATGGACATAGCGTTAAACAATGGCTTAACCCTAGCATTTATATTTAGCTTGTTATCAGGATTTTCTTGCATTCAATACTTTTCACTCCGCCTCATCTTGTGGCTAACAGGTCAAATGCCCTGGAATATCACCCGTTTCCTGGACTACTGTACAGAACGCCTCATCCTGCAACGAGTCGGCGATCGCTACCGCTTTATCCATCGCCTCGTGCAAGAACACTTCGCCAACCTAGAAATCCAGAAAGAGTAAAACCTTGGGAGTAAAACGCACTTGAAATTTGACATTTTAGGAGAGATTGATGACATTGAAACTATTGCTTTTAATCGCTCAATTCGAGAACTCGAACGACTGGAAAAAGCCTATGGTTCTGGACGGTGGCGTAAACTGAAAGGCATCGCCACCATTCAACTCGAAGATGGCACAATCTGTCAAGCCGAAATTCATTGGTATGAAGCCCACGGCATTGGGCGCAAAGAATTCAAGATTAAATATCTACTGGAGTAAAAGCCATGAACTTTGTTGTTTGCATCAAAAATACAGACTATGCCGCTTCCCTAGAAGTTCGCAAGATTTATCAAGTCTTACCCGACTCAAAAGCCGATCGCCATCAAATGATTCGGGTTATTGATGAATCAGGGGAAGATTATCTCTATCCTAACTCCTATTTTATGCCTATTGAACTCTCTGCCCCGCTCCAACAAGTGTTAAAAATGTCTTAGGCTGCGTGAAATCAAAGAAACCCGGTTTCTGGAAAATTGGCTATAATAGTCCTAGCCCCCTTAGCCCCTCCTCAACTTAAATCGGTTTAAGGATGAGTCGGCATCAATCAGGTACAATTAGACATCAATCACCAATCCGAAAGACTCATGCTGAACATACAACTAGACCCCGAAACCGAAGCCCGTTTAGTGGAAATTTTAGCCAAGGAAAAAACGACCAGCGATGAATTGATTAAACGTTTGGTTAAAGAACGCTGGTTGAGTTTACAACCCCGCCAAACTATTGTCGAAAGATTGGGCGGACATCCTGAACATCTGTTAGAAGATGCGCCGCCTGATTTGTCGGAAAGGGCTAATCGCAAAAAGGCGATCGCTCATTATTTGCAAAAGAAATATCCTCAAGATGATTTGCCATGACCTACTATCCTGTAATTATTGGATATAAACCGCTGAAATTAGCAGTAAACATTGAAGGATAAAATCATGCCCATTATTAAAATTTCTAAGCAGTATTTAATTGACCAAAATGAGGAATTTATTACCGTAGATGTGCCTGCTTCAGTGGTAGCCCTCTGGCAACGGGATTATGCCAAGGTTGCCCAAGCCAAGGGATTGCTAAAAGATAAGCGAGACAAAATGCGGGCTCATCTCGACACAATGCGTCAGGAGTGGGAGCGGTGAAATATCTCTACGACACCAACATATTTATTGACTACTTGGCTGACGAAGCAGCAATCTTGCCATTTTTCTCAGAATCATTTATCAGACAAAATGAGGTGATTATTTCCTGCATTGTGCGAATTGAGTTGCTGAGTTTCCCAGAATTATCCAATGAGGAAGAAGCGGTCATTACTGATTTGTTGATGCAGTTTGAACAAGTCCCCCTACTGCCCCAAATTGAAGATCGCACCATTCAATTACGGCGACATAACCGCCTCAAACTTCCCGATGCCCTGATTGCGGCAACTGCATTGCACTGCTCTGCTTGTGTGATGACTAGAAATGTGGATGACTTCAAGCGCGTACCTGAGTTAACATTATGTAATCCCTTTGAAGGGGTGAAGGAGGGTAATGATACAGATTAACCATTCCCCACCCAAGCTGCCAAATCATTTGTAACGGCTAATGGGCGAAGAAAAAATTTTGTTTAACGGCAGTTTACTAATACTTAGCTTATGAAAATTACAGCAATTATTCATCCAGCAGAAGAAGGTGGCTATTGGGCAGAAGTTCCGGCACTTCCGGGTTGTATTACCGAGGGAGATACTATAGAAGAGGTTCGGCAAAATTTACAAGATGCTGTTCAGGGGTGGCTCACTGTTGCGAATAATAGCCTAAACAAAATAGAGCCAACATAGTCATCGGCTCAAATATCTTGTAAAATTTCTGGCGTTAAGCCTCGTTGTTGTGCTTTGTCTGAAATTTCTGCCATCACCTCAGTTAAACGCTTGTCATATAAATTTCGTCGTAAAAATAACTGAACAATATGACTTAACTGTTTCTGGATTTCCGGGTTAGCCTGTTCAAATGCCGCCTTAATCTCTTCATCAACCTGAAGAATAATACTAGCCATAGTTTTCTTGTCAATTAGCAATTTAGGGTTTGACACAATTATAGCACCATATCACCCCCCGTTTAACCATCCCATCCCCCCGGTGGTTGTCCCCCAACCCCTCGCGCTCGTGGTGACTGCCGCAATACCTAGAAAGGGACCCAGATTTTTTCTCCATATCGCGATCGCCCCTTGACAATACTTGGCTATAATAGTATCAACCCTTGCCCTGTCCTCAAGATGACATTCACCACCGATACTCCTGTAACTTGGCAATACCTAGAGATTGATGCTCAAAATCAGGCAACCATTGCCCAGAGTCGCGTTTCAGTTGCCCAACTAATTCAAGAAAAACACGCCCACGGCTGGAGTCCAGAAGAACTGCACTTTCAACACCCAGAAATTTCCCTGGCTGCCATTTATTCTGCCCTCAGTTATTACTACACCTATCAACCCCAAATTGATGCTCAAATTGCCCAACAACAGGAAGAAATCCAGAACCTGCAAGCTGATTTAATTACAATAGGAGTCGGTCATCATACTGCCGATTTTAAACAAAGGCTTCAGCAAAAGAGGAAAAGCTATGAACTTTGAGTATCTGAGAAATCGTGTTTCTGCAATAGTTTCAGGGACTAACCAGAGTTTTGATACAAACCCGGTTTATGATTCCCCACCTTCAAAATAAACCCGGTTGAGCCAATAGCGAGTATAATAAAAACATCACCTGAAAGCTGACTCCAAAACCGATGTCTAATTACCAAGAAATTCTGCATCAAGCTCAAACTCTAACCTCAGATGAGCAAAAACTTCTGTTAAAAGAACTAGCTACCCTAGTTTCTCAGGGTGAACCCTCTGAAGAGGCGCAAAACACTACCGAATCACCCCGACTCAACTTGAATCGATGGCGTGGTTTTCTACCCAAGCGCGTTGATGCTCTGAAATTTCAATTAAAAATTCGACAAGAATGGGATGCCGACTAAATACCTTCTTGATACTAATATCCTGATTTATTATTTTAATAATCAGCCCGAAGTTCAGGATGTATTTGAGGAAATTGACAGCCGACAAGCAGAGGGATTTTACTGTCCAATTACTTGGGTTGAATTGCTTTGTTACCCTGGTCTAACCGAAAAACAAGCCCATCAAATGCGAGAAATTTTAAGGCTAATTAACTGCGTATCATTGACCGATTGTCCAATCAGCGGCAAGCCAACGCCAAGCAGCCGACCATTGGCAACCTGAAGGAGTCGGCACCGCCTCTGGTGACAATTCGGGAGAATTGGCGAGGATTAGGTTTTCAGGTTTGAGTTAGTGTTCGTCTTTTTCAACTAGGAGATAGCTATGATTGCAGCCAAAGAAAAAGGGCGCTACTTTACGCCGGAGGAGTATTTTGCTTGGGAGGAGCAACAACTCGAAAAGCATGAGTTAATCGATGGTCGCGTGTATGCGATGACGGGTGGCACGCAAAATCATAGTGCGATCAAAATTAATATCGTCAGCCTCATCAAAGCGCACTTGCGGGGAAGTCGATGTCGAGTTTTTAATTCGGATCTAAAGGTCAATATTCTTGATACCTCTAACTATACTTATCCTGATTTGAGTGTGACTTGTGACGATCGCGATCGTGAGCATACACAATACATTACCTATCCCTGTCTAATTGTCGAGGTTTTATCCCCCAGCACTGAGGCTTATGACCGGGGCAAGAAGTTTGAAATGTACCGCCAAAATCCGAATTTGGTGGATTATGTGTTAGCTAGTTCCGAGGAGATGGCGATCGATATGTATCACAAAAACGAGGCGGGGGATTGGTTAATTCTGAGCTATCGACCCGGCGATGTTGTGGAGCTAAAAAGTATTGGATTCAGTGTGGCGATAGAGGAATTTTACGAAGAGGTTGTCTTCGAGTAGGGCAATTATTCACTGTTGTTATGAGCTAAGAAATAGTGATGATCGCAGCCAAAGAAAAAGGGCGCTACTTTACGCCGGAGGAGTATTTTATTTGGGAGGAGCAACAACTCGAAAAGCATGAGTTAATCGATGGTCGCGTGTATGGGATGACGGGTGGTACCAGAAATCATAGTGATGTGGCTGGTAACTTTTTAGCGATTATCAAGCCTCATCTCCGAGGCAGTGGTTGTAAAACCTACAATTCTGATTGTCGCGTAAATGTTCTCAACACTGACAACTATATCTATCCAGATCTGAGTGTTACCTGCGATCAGAGAGACAATTCTAGCGCCCAATACATTACCTATCCCTGTCTAATTGTCGAGGTTTTATCCCCCAGCACTGAGGCTTATGACCGGGGCAAGAAGTTTGAAATGTACCGCCAAAATCCGAATTTGGTGGATTATGTATTAGCTAGTTCCGAGGAGATGGCGATCGATATGTATCACAAAAACGAGGCGGGGGATTGGTTAATTCTGAGCTATCGACCGGGCGATGTTGTGGAGCTAAAAAGTATTGGATTAAGTGTGGCGATAGAGGAGTTTTACGAAGAGGTTGTGTTTGAGCCATCGTCTAATGCGGTTTAGTGTACAAGATGGATGACTCCAGTGCGATCGCCCATATCTCCACCCGCCACCCCCACCAAAGCAGCCTCAAACCGTGTAACTTCCTGGGTGTTAGAATAATCCCTAATGTTCCAGGCATCAACATGAAGTTCGAGCGCGACACCATCGTAAAATTAACCATCGGTAGCGGGTGCGTCCTGGGTAGCTTGGCGTTCCCCCCCCTAGCCGCCGCAGAAGGGATGGTCTGGGGAAACATCTTAGCCACCGCGTTAGGGAATGTGGCGGCGGGGAATACGGCTAATGCTGTTGATGCTTTAATCGATGCACGAGAGGGGAGAGTTTCCCTAGAAAATCAGGATTTAACCAAAGCAGTCGGGAAAGCGATTCTCTACGAGACGCTACGCGAACGCCGCCGTTATCACCCTCGCAGCCAAACAACAGGGCGGCAAAACCCGCGAATATCTCGAAAAAATCGCCGCCCAAGCCAAGGATAACTGGGTTGCGATCGCCCAACAGGAACTAGCCAAACAACGTTACCCTGAACGACGAGAAGCCAAACTCGACCAATTCCTCACCCCCCAAGAATACCAACTCACCCAACAAGGCAACCTCACCGCTACAGAATGGGGTGATATTTTTATCCGCCTCAATATGGCAGCCTGTAAAAGGAGAAACCTCACCCAGCAGCAGGCATTTTTTACCGAGATTTCCGGCACAATTGAGTCGGGTTTTGCCGAAGTCTGTCAACGGTTCGGGGTGATGGAAACCCAGATAACTCAGTTGTTGCAAGGACTGGAAAGAACCCTCGAAAGTTTGGTGGAGGAAATTCGATCGCATTTTGATGCCGCTAACCCCCATCTTTCCTTAGCAGAATGGCGAGCGATTGCGGAGTTAATGCTGCCTAACCGACAGGTATTCTTAACGGCTAATCCGGCATTTAAGCGGGTGGATGTTTATGTGCCGTTGGCATTGGTGGAGCTATACCCAACTAAGGAACGGAAACCGGGGCTAAGTCTGGAAAACCGAGAACAGTGGGAACGGGAAGAAGAGAGAATGACTCCTATTAGTGAGGATGAGTTTTTTAATCGGGTTTTGCGGCAGGGAAAAACTCCCCAAAGTCAGGGGCGACGGATTGCCGTTATTGGTGAACCGGGGTCAGGAAAAACGACACGGTTACAGGCGATCGCCAATGGGATATTCGGGCTTGGGTTTACTTGGCACAATTTACCCAACCGACCCTAGTAGATTATCTGGAAAACTGGCTGAAGTCGGCGGGAGTTGAAGGAGCGATCGCGGAGCGTGGCGGTAGCCGTATCGCCTTTTGTCGGGTGAATGTGTGGGAACCGGATAAAAATGCCTTTTCCGGGTTTGATGTATATCGGAATTTACCCTTTCAGTCGGAGCAGATGGAAACCTTGATCCGGGGATTGTTTGCCCAGAGTGATTAAAAACAGTAACTCCTGGTAGTAAAGGCTTGTAGCTTTTTGAGGCTAAGGTGCATATCCCCTTGATTCTGTATAACATCCACCTTTAAAAAAGGCTGAACCCCTTGCCATTTAAGGAATTGGGCGAGTAATGAAGTTTTGTGTATGCTAGATCTAGAAATTTTTGACACCTCGATATTTATGTGCTAAAATCCCAGCACAGCTTAGTTATGGAGGGTTCAGCTTCCTAAAGTCTTAGGTATGTTAGGCTGCTAATCGCCGCCTAATTAATAATGGTTATGTCGCCAGCCCTCGGTGGAGTCGTGGCTAAATGCTGTCGGTTTTGCAGCCAGGTTAAGTTAGACCAGTTGGCAGAGAGTTACACAAGATCTTGAGCAAGGATGAATTAACCCAAATGCCTAAAGATATGGTGATCATACAAACTATATTTCTCTAGTTAAGTCAATTGATTCTAATAACCCATCATGAGTACAGATTTTCTACAACCAAATCTTGAGGACTTGCAACAAGACGTAATAAGTCTACTTAAGAAAATCGAAGAGTTAATGTATCGTGCCAGTAATCTGTTGATTTCTGACCCTTCAGGTAAGAAGTATGCCGGGTTTCAAAAAGAAGTTGTAGATGCCAAAAAGAATGTAGAAGATCTTGAGTTAGTCATGGCGATCGTTGCTCCTATGAAGGCGGGGAAGTCTACGATTATCAACGCGATTGTTGGACAAGATATATTACCTAGTCGGGCATCAGCCATGACTACGTTACCCACGGAAATTATTCTTCGTTCTGATCAAGCACAGCCAGTTTTAGAGCTGAAGCCAAATACTATTTCATGTTTAAAGAGGACTCTTTCAACTCTACAGCAGAAAATTCAAACAAACGGTCTAAATCAGGCAGTTACCAAAATGGCAAAGTATCCCCATTTAACTTCACTGATTCCGAAAATTCAAGATGGCTTCTCGATTCAGTCTGAGATAGGGGGGTTAGAAGGCATCAAACAAACATTAACGGATTTGAATGACATCGTTCGCGTTTGTACAGTTCTTGAGCCGTTGATAGATCCATTAAATCAAGAATATTTTGACGTTCCCTGCATCTATACTCCTTTCTGGAAAGCCACAGATGCTGGTCAATCTAAATTCTTAGGAAATCTCGTTATTGTTGATACTCCCGGACCTAATGAAGCCGGAGAAAACCTGAGATTGTCTGCGGTTGTAGCAGAGCAATTACGCCGAAGTTCAATGGTTCTAATTGTCCTTGACTTTACACAGTTAAATAACAAAGCAGCAGAGGAAATTAAGCGCCAAGTTGAACCGGTTGTTCGATTGTTAGGGAAAGAGAATTTATATGTTCTTGTCAATAAGGTTGATCAAAGAACTGAAAAAGATCCGATGACATCTGAGAAGGTGAAGCAGTTTGTCATTGCTGATTTGGGATTGGGTGAATCAAGTGATGCAGGAAGGGTGTTTGAGGTAGCCGCCAGATGGGCTTTTTGTGCGGCGAGTTTCCTTTCGGAAATGCAACATCACCCTAATATTAAAAAAGAGGAGATGAAAACTGCAAGAGCTTTAGCAGAGCAAGTTTTTGGGATTGATTGGGAAGAGGAACTTGAAGATTGTTCATTGGAACAATTGCAAAAAAAGGCTCAGAGATTATGGAAGAAGTCCGGTTTTGAGCCCTTCTTGGAGAACGCCATCAATGTTCTCATGGAAAGTGCTGCTCCCAGATGTATCAAATCTGCACTTAATCTTAGCCGTCAACGTTTAGAAGAATTGAGAGATGACGTTATACTAAGAAGTAGTGCCATTGCTAAAGACGAAGAGAAACTCAGGTTAGAAGTGGCAGCGTTGGAGCAAGATCTTGAACATCTTGAACTGAGTCGTAAGCGACTTAAAGAAGTTGATAATATCAAGAATCATCTTCAAAAAAATCTTGAAGACTTACTTGGGAAATTAAAGGAAACAGCAGCCATAAGTCTTGAAGATTACTTTGCCAAAGAAGACTATGAGCAAGCTAATTTAATCCAAAGGCTAGACATAGAAGCAAGAAAAATTTTTACGACTCCGCTGGGTAGCTTTGAACTATTTCCTAAATGGATTTCCCAAAGACTGAAAAACGCCGTAGAATTGAAGAGTTCTGGAATCTTGGAATTTAAGAGTGATGATGAAGCAGAGGAATTTGCCAATGGAGCCGTTGCTTATGCCAAGCAACGAGCAGAGAGTCTTCTGGTCGCCGTTCGAGAGGAAACGATTCGCGAGGTTGAGAAAGCACGTTCAAAATTAATGAGTTTTTTGGAACAAGAAACAAACCCCATTATTGAAAGAGCACGTACCCGTCTTAATAAATCTTTTGATATCACCCTTTCTCTACCCCCTCCTGTTGTAGATACATCTGACCATATATCTGTTAATAGACCTCCCATTAGAAGCCAAACCAAAACCATAGGTCAGGGATATGAAGAAGTAACAGTTAACAAAAGAGTGTGGTGGCATTGGCTTTGGATAATACCAATCGATCTTACAGAAAAACGAAAGCGTCCTGACAAGAATGTAGATTATTATACGGTTTCACTAAATGAGTTGATTCCTGAAATCAATTATTCAATGGAAGCGAGTATTACTGCTCTTGAAGAAAGTTTGAATAAGTATCTTGATGATGATTTCCAACAGCGGGTTGATCAATTTTTTGCCTCTTTGGATGCCTATTTAAGTAACTACAGGGATAGCTTAAAGCAGGCTCAGGAAGATCAGCAACTTGCTGCTGAGGAGAAGAAAACGCTTATCAGTGGGTTGAACTCAATTGTCCCAGAGGCAACTGCACAAATAAAAAAGTGTAGAACTTATGCTGAGTCTGCCAATTCATTACTCCTAAGACAGTGAGGAGCAAACCATCTCGAGGAACTCAAAAAACTAGAGCGTTGAGTTCCTATAGTTAGCGATAAAGCACTGCTCAACTTAGTGAATGGAATTCCCATAAATGGTGACCTTGTACGATTCACAATGTGAAATTAAAAGTGAGTCTCACATATAAACAGTACCGATTGGGAACAAAGCGAATGGGAGTCGTAGCGATCGCATTTCGATGTTTTTTGGGTTAATCTTGACCCCACAATTGGCAGTGAAATTCAGAAAAAACGACCCTGTGTGATGATCTCACCGGATGAAATGAACCTTTATATTGCCACGGTGATTATTGCACCAATGACGACAAAAGGGAAAGCCTACCCGACGGGAATTTCCTGCCAGTTTCAGGGTACAGTTTGATCACACCTTGCCATTATTGATATTGTAGGAGTGATTTGTGAAAGCCCGTGACTTGCTCAAGCCAGGTGAAAAGGTAGTTGTTATTTTTACAGCCGAAGGTC
>NZ_JBIMLI010000001.1:0-4353 GCF_051859755.1 Limnospira sp. | reverse complement strand
TTGTAGGAGTGATTTGTGAAAGCCCGTGACTTGCTCAAGCCAGGTGAAAAGGTAGTTGTTATTTTTACAGCCGAAGGTCGCCAAAACCCAATTCGGTATCTTCCTTGATGTAGCTTTAATTCTGGAAAACTGGCTGAAGTCGGCGAGAGTTGAAGGAGCGATCGCGGAGCGTGGCGGTAGCCGTATCGCCTTTTGTCGGGTGAATGTGTGGGAAGCGGATAAAAATGCCTTTTCCGGGTTTGATGTATATCGGAATTTACCCTTTCAGTCGGAGCAGATGGAAACCTTGATCCGGGGATTGTTTGCCCAGAGTGAATTAAAATAAGAAAAACCAAACCTTTTACCCTGATGCTAGTTCATCCTTCCCTCCCTCCCCTCCATCATCTCCCTGATTCGTTACCCCTAGATGGGGCGGTGCGAATTGAGTTGGAATCCGGTGTCCCAATTTTTCGGGCATCGGCAACCGTGCAGAATCGGATTGTCATGTTGTTGGAAAAACAGCAACTTGAAGCCTTAACTGAGTTAGAAGAACAGGAGTTAGATGCCTATGAGGAAATTGATGATTATTTAAGTTTTGTCAATCGCACGATTCGGAATTTGGCAGTTGCGCCTAATTCCCAAGGTTAAATAAAATGGATCGTCCCTGGATTTCTGAACAGATACAAGCAACGGTTAGGCAACGCGCCAAAGGACTTTGTGAATATTGTCATGCTTCGGAACAGTGGCAATATGTACAATTTACCATCGATCACATTATTCCTTTAGCAGAAAGGGGGTCTAGCGATCTTAATAATTTGGCTCTGGCCTGTTTTCACTGCAATCGTCGGAAAGGACGCTATCAAGAGGCTATTGATCCAGAATCGGAGCAAAAGGTCGCTTTGTTTCATCCCAGACAGGATCGGTGGCTGGATCATTTTCGCTGGTCTGACGATTGTCTAAGGATTATGGGCATTACTCCCACTGGACGAGCAACGGTGGCAGCACTAGCCCTTAATCGGGAACGCATCCTGGCTATTCGAGCCGCCGATTACGAAATTGGGCGACACCCACCCTTGGACGATAGAGAGTTGGTTTTGTTGTATTGGCAAATTGGGCGGGAAATTTTAGCACGGCAGGCTCAGGAGGGCTGGGGCGCAAAGGTGATTACTCCCCTTCTTGCCCGGTATCAGCAGGAGTTACCGCAGGAGTTGCGGGCGGTTTTGCCCAGTGTGGCGCAGTTGGAGATGGCGTTAAATGAAATTACAGAAGTTGGCGGAGGGGCGAATGATCAGTGACCTAAAAGAAAAACCCAATCTTAATTTACTACGACAAAAACGTGAGGACATTCTCGCTATTGCTCAAAAACACGGAGCAAAGAATGTAAGGATTTTTGGCTCTGTGGCGCGAGGTGAGGCTGATGAGGATAGTGATATTGATTTCTTGATTGACTACGACCTAGAAAAAATTACCCCTTGGTTTCCTGCGGGTTTATTGCTCGATTTGGAGAATTTACTCCAGCGTAAGGTGGATGTGGCTACGGTGGATATGCTGAAAGCCCGCATTAAGGATCGAGTTTTAAGTGAGGCGATCGCTTTATGAGAAAACCAGAGGAGCGCTTACAGGATATTTTAGATGCTATTGAGGCGATCGAGCGATATGTAAGCCAAGGGAGGAGTGCTTTTGAGGATCAAGAATTAGTTCAAGTTTGGATTGTTCATCATTTACAAATTATTGGAGAAGCAGCCAATGATATACCGCATGAGTTAACTGCTCTGTATCCACAAGTTCCTTGGGTACAAATTATTGCATTCAGAAATATTATTGTTCATGAGTATTTACGCTTGTCTTTGAATTTGGTTTGGTCAATTGTTGTTAATGATTTACCGAGGCTGAAAGTTCAGGTTATTCAAATATTGTCAGAAGTTGGTGAAGGGGGCGATCACTGAGTGAATTAAAAGCACAAAATCTGTATTTTGACGCTAGGATGGCTCATGATTTAGAGGAGGTAGATATTGTTGCAGATTTGGGAATGTTTGCATTTAGTTTATTGGTGGAGGGTTAATCATGTTAAAAGCAGTAGAAGCCATTATTCAACCAGACGGAACGATTCGCACTTTGGAGCCTTTGCGAGTTGAGGTGGCGACAAGGGCGATCGTGACGGTGCTTGCCCCTCTACCTACCAATGGGGCAGGGAACGGAGCCAAAATTCTGGCATTGTTACAATCACCTCGATTGGCAAACCGTCCTGTAGCTGACCCTTTGGAAGTGGCAAAACGGATTGAGAATTTACGCAATGACTGGGAGCGAGAATGAAAGACGCATTCAGAAATTATGGCAGATTATGATGATTGAGATGAGGCGGATATTTTAGCGGCTCTGGGAATGTTTTAAATTAATATACAGAGGATGAAACCATGTTTATGCAAGAACTAAAGCTCGAACTAGCGTTTGAATTTTCGCCAGATGAAGTGAAACTACTACTGGCAATCAAGCTTTATGAGGTGGGCAGGCTTTCGATTGGACAAGCGGCAAAGGTGGCGGGTTATTCCCAACGAGCATTTATGGAGATTTTGGGACATTATCATGTGCCTGTCTTGGCCTATTCTCCTGATGATTTAGCCGCAGAGGTTGACTTATTGTCATGAGTCAAAATCTGGGTCGATTGATTGTGGATGATCTGCAAGCTCGGAAAGTGGCTCAACGCTTGGGGGTGAAAATCACAGGAACTATGGGAATTTTAATTATAGCGAAGAACAGGGGAATGATTGATTCGGTTAAGGGGGTGATTGACTCTTTAGAATCGGTTGGGTTTTATGTGAGCGAAGCTCTGAAAGCCCAAGCGTTGAAGTTGGCGGGTGATGATGAGTCGATGACTGGAACGGTTAACAGCACTGATTCAGGAGAAGTTGGTGGAGGGGGCGATCGCTGAGTGAATGAAAAGCACAAAATCTGTATTTTGACGCTAGGATCGCTGGGGTGGCGGGTCTAGGGTGGCGGGTTCTCTCGCTGTAAGTGTATTTTATGATTTATTAAAGGTGGCGAGCGGCAATGCCGACGCTGTGCAAACGATGCCTAAAAAGATTGGGGAGTTAAAGGCTATGCTTAGAAAAGCGGGTGCGGCACTCCAAATACTTAAAGATAAGGAGCAAGGTTAATGATCCCATCTAAATATCGCATCAATATCATCTGGTCTGAAGAAGATAATTGTTATCTGGTGGAACTGCCGGAGTTTGCCACGCCAATACAGCGCTATTTTACCCACGGGGACACCTACGAGGAGGCACTGACTAACGCCCAGGAGGTCTTGGAGTTGTTACTCGAAAGCTACAGGACAGAGGGAAAGGATCTACCAGAGCCGCAGGTGTTACAAGTTGCTGGGGGAATGGATTAGCTGAATGAGTGGAAAGCACAAAGTCTATATCTTGACCCTAGGATCCCTTAGCTGGCGGGTCTAAGGTGGCGGGTTCTCTGGCTGTAAGTGTATTTTCTGATTGATTAAAGGAGGCGATCGATGAGTGAGTGGAATATCGAACCTTTGGGAAAAATTGCTGTTATACAAACGGGTCGTCTTGACTCAAATGCTGCGGTGGATGGAGGAATATATCCTTACTTCACTTGTTCACCTGTCACCCGTTCTATTAATGAATATAGCTTTGATGGTGATGCTGTTTTACTAGCATGCAACAATGCAAATGGGATATTTTCTGTAAAGCACTACAATGGCAAATTTAACGCATATCAAAGAACCTATGTAATGTTATGGTCGAAAGGGAAGTCACCTTCGCCAACTCCAATTCCAAACCGTGCTTGATACTTTCACATCACACGGCTCCTAATGTGAATACCCTATTGTCAGTAGGAACGGGACTACAACCCCCCGCTTTATGACTTCAACTTTCAGAGCTATATGACATACGTAGTCTTTAAACTCGCTTTCGCCGTAGGACTCCTACTTACCGCAGTCTCTATATCCACACCGTGACTAGTGGGCATATCCTAACCATTACAGTTAGGCATTAGCTTTCAGTCACATCCTTTCCCCTTAAAGGTATACGCTTACACTTTTCACGCTCTGCCGTGAGGCAGAGCCAATGAGGGGTTTAAACGTTCCATCTATGGGGGCATTCCATCTTTAGATTCGTCCTATCCACCGGGGTAATTTTAAAGGTCTGTGTAGGTAGTGAGTTGAAACTCCTACTTTTCCCCATACTCTTTTGAGCGCAGCGTGTCAACCTATTTCGCTACTTACTGATGACGATGGTTCAAGTCGGAACATTCAGATTTCCTTAGTCATGGGTGGTTGGCAGTGGTCGCATCTGGTAGTGGGTTCTACTTCACGCCTTCCGTTCCCCGCTTCAATCCTGGGGTTGTGAT